>NZ_BAAAMU010000051.1:0-73221 GCF_039529435.1 Nonomuraea maheshkhaliensis | reverse complement strand
TCGACGGCGCCGGCCCGCAGGCGGCCGAGCCGGAAGACCGGCGCTCGGAAGGCGGACGCGGCAGCCGCAGAGCCGCCCGTTCCGATGGCGGCCGAGCCGAGGAGCCGGTGAACGGCAACTGGCAGGCGTCCAGCACAGGCGACGGCCTGCTGTCGAACGACGGCTGGTCGACGGACGCACCCGGCGCCGGACTGATGGCAGGCGGCCGCCCGGGATCCGACGGCAGGGGCACGAACGCGGACGGCGGCCGACCGGCAGATGACGGCTGGTCGGCGGATACGGCCGACGGCGGGTCAGCGGGTGCGAGCGGTGGCCGCAGATGGGGCCGGGGCCGGGGCACGAGCGCGGACGGTGACCGTCCGGCGGATGCGACCGGTGGCCGACGCTCGCGCGATCGGTCGGGCGATGGCAGGTCGGCGGGTGCGGACAGTGGCGCGTTGTTCATGGCCGGAACGGCCGACGGCGGCTGGTCGGTCGATGGAGCGAGCCGTGCCGGCGGTGCTGCTGGCCGCCCTGGCGGTGCCGGCGGCGGGGACGGTGCTGGTGCCGGGGACGGCGGTGCGCGACAGGCATCGGAATCGGACGGCAGACGGCGGTTCGGGCGCGGGCGGAAGGCGGCGTCCGGAGGGCGGAGAGGCGAGACCGGTGACGAGGAGGCGGAGTCCGGCTGGCTGAGCGGCGAGGACAGCGGCCGGGAGTCGGCGTTCGGATGGCCGGAAGCGGACTCCGGTGGTGCGGATGCGGCGTCCGGGAGGCGGAAGGCCGAGTCCGGCGGTTCGAGAGGCGTGTTCGGACGTGGGCGGAAGGCCGAATCCGAGGGGCCGGAGGTGGCGTCCCGGCGTCGGCAGGCCGAGTCCGATGGTGCAGAGGCGGCGTCCAGGCGTCGGACGCCGGAGCCCGGCGGGCCGGAAACGACGCCCGGGCGGCGCAAAGGTGAGTCCGGGCGGCGGAAGGCGGGGGCCGGCGGGCCTGCGACCGGTGAGTTCGAGGCCGAAGGGCTGACGGTCGCCGGCGGTGGCGCGGGCGACGACGACGGATCCGGGCGACGGGAGCCCGCTTACCACAAGCGGCGCCGGACCCCACGCTCCGACTGGCAGTTCCCCATACTCACCGACATGGGTTTCCGCCCGGAGCAGCAGCGACTGTTCGTCATCATCGCCACGGTCGCCGGGGTGCTGGTCGCCGCCGGAGCCTTCGTGACGGTCGTCAGGTCCCTGGGCACCTACCGCCCGGAACGGCAGGTCACCGCCTCCGTGCTCGGCCCCGACGCGGCCGTCCCGCAGGTGTTCCACGGCTGGAACTCGCCCAAGCTGTTCAACCCCGTCACCGAGCGCGCCAAGGACCCGAAGGCGCTCACGGAGAAGGAGGTGTTCAGCCAGAAGACGCTGGCCGTGTCGAAGAAGCTCAAGCTCAAACTCGTCGCCAAGCAACTCGACGCCGACTGCGCCGCGGCTCTCTGGGGCGAGCGCCTGCACGAGCTGACGTCGAACGCCGGCTGCACCCAGGTCGCCCGCGGCCTGTACGCCAGCTCCGACGGCCGTTACGTCGGCCAGTACACGCTGCTCAACCTCAAGGACGGCAAGTCGGCCTCAGAACTGGTCGAGGCTCTGAAGACGCTCTACCGCGGCGGCTGGGCCAGCCCGCTGACCTCCGCCAAGGTGGCCTTCCCGCCGGGCGGCTACTCGGAGGCGGGCGGCTACGCGCTCGGCCATTACGTCGGGTTGGTGTGGCTCGGCCGGCTCGACGGCACCGAACCCACCGCCAAGGACGACTTCGTCTCCCTCACCCTGGCCCTGCGCGGGGCGGAGAAGGCCGTCTACCGCCGCGTCGTCGCGATCACGGGGACGTCCTCCTGATGTCCCGCCGGATCGTCATCCCCGGGGTGGCCGCCGTCCTGATGGGAGCCGCCGTGGCAGGCTGGCTGTGGCTGCGCGGCGACGACCCGCGTCCCACCACCCTCCACGCCGAACTCACCTCCGCCTTCTACGCGGCCATCGACACCCGCCAGCGCGACACCACACCGCTGACGACCGAGGAGGTGTTCCCGCCGGCCACCCGGAGCCTGGCGGGCATGGGGCAGGTGTCCACCCGCCAGTTCACCGACTGCGACGAACTCCTCTGGGGCACCTCGGCCACCGGCTGCACGCAGGCGTTGCAGGCCACGTACGCGGGCGGCTCCATGGCGGGTCAGTTCGTCATCTTCAACCTCGCCGACGGGCGCGCGGCCGACGCCCTGGTGTCCGCCCTGCGCGAAGACGGGTTCGTACGGCAGGACGTCGCGTTCGAGCCCGTCGGCAGCCTGGCCCAGGTCCGTGCGATGGGCCATTACGTGACGGTGAGCTGGACCGGCACCACCCGGCCCACACAACCAGGCCGGACGCCGGCTGGTTCCGAACCATTCGGCCAGCTGAACGAGCCCATCCAGTCCGACCAACGTGACGAGTCCGGCCAGCCGGCCCAGCCCACAGAGACGGGCCGAGAAGGACGCCCCTCGGGCACGGACCAACCAGGGCAACCCGCGGAAACCGACCAACCACGGCAACGTGCGCAGTCCACCGAAACAGGCCAATCATGGCAGTCCACGGAAATCGGCCAATCGGGGCAGTCCGCGGAAATGGGCCGACCTGAGCAGCCCGCGGAAGTGGGTCGGCCCAGGAAGTCCACGGACACCGGCGAGCCGTCAGATGTCGGTCGGGGGCGATCGGCGGGCACCGAGCAACTGGGCGGACCCACGGGCACCAGCCGGCCGGGGCGGCCCGCGGAGTCCACACAACCTGCGGATCCAGGGCCGACTACGCAACTCGCGCAACCCGGGCAGGATCTCGTCGCCGCCCTCATCGCGCTGGACGGCCTCGGCCGAGCGGTACAGGGCCGCGTCGTCGCCGCAACTTGATGTCCGCCGGGGCTACTCGCGGCGCTGCGCAGACTTGGCGGTGCTGGTGCTGGTGCAGGGTTCGGGCTGAGGGCTGGTGAGGATGCCGTGCGGGTGACGAGTGTGCCGGGTCGGTGGTGGCTGGCGGAGTGGCGTCGTGGATAGTGAAAGTCACGGCCGTTAGGGTCTGGCCGGCGATTGTGGCGGGGCGCGTGTCCCGTGGTGGTGAGGATTGCGGACTCGTCGGGGTGCGAGGTGTGAGCGGTGGTCGTGGTGGGGCCGATGGGGATGTGAATGGAGGCCGTTGTGATGAGGGTTACGGGCCCGTTGGGGTGTGGGTGTTAGCGGTGGTTGTGGGAGACCGATGGGGAGGTGGGCAGGCCGTCGGGGTGAGAGGTGCGGGCTGTTGGGGTGTGCGGGTGCCGGGATGGTTCGATGACTGCCGCGGCCGTGGCCGCCTGTCGCTCGGCCGGTGCTGAGGCCGGCGATGCTGGTCGCCACCTGGGTCCTGTCTTGGCCGACGCCTGATGGCCAGTTGCCCTGATGCTTGGCTCCGCTGGTGACGAGTCCCGCCTGCGGAATCCCCCGTTGAAAAGGATTCGCCGCCATTGCCGGAGGTCGGCCGTGTACCCCGGACGATCGGCGGCTCACGATGGTGCCCGTGCCGGCGATGGTCGGCTCACGATGGTGCTCGCGCTGACGATGGTCGCGGTCACCCGAACCTGGCCGCGTCGGGCCGATCAGTTCGGGTGACAGGTCGTCGTAGTGGGGCAGAGCGTGGTGGTCAGGTGGTCGTGGTCAGGGCTGTGACTGTTCTGGTGACCGCCTCGTGCAGGGATGACAGGCGGTGGAGCGGGGCGTCCAGGGGGGTCAGGTCGTCTGACCAGTCGGCGGCCTCGCGGATCAGCGCGCGGGCCTCGTTCTTCGTCAGGGACGATCCCTGAGCGGCGGCCACCGCGATGAGGGCCTCGCGCCAGGTGTTGGCCAGTTTCGTGTGGCCGTGGTCGAGGATGCGGCGCAGGACGGCCTCCGCCTCCCCTTCCGGCTGCGGCAGGCGTACGGCGTCCAGGATGCCCTCGCCCGCTTCGCTCACCTCGTACACGGGCGACAGGGCCTTGGGCAGGGGCGGGAGGGAGGTGCCGACGAGGCGGACGTGGGTGGCGCGGGTGGCCAGGAGGAGGCGGGGAAGTGCGGCCTCCAGGCCGGGCGGCACCGCCACGGCGACCCGCTGCGGCGCGGCGGCGTACGGCTTGGCCAGCCAGGTCGAGAGCCGGACCCGCGGTTGCGGGAGGCCCTTGGGCCAGTCGCCCACCAGGAGGTCCGCCTCGAAGCCCGCCAGCGCGTCCTCGGCGGCGGCCCCCGAGACCGGTGCGCCCTCCGCCCCCGGGGCGGCGGCTTTCTGGCCGGCCGAGGAGCTGCTTTCGATCGACTGGGGGCCGTGGGTGTAGATGGCGGTGGTGTGGCGGGTGAGGCGGGACTGGACGGCGGGGCGGGTCTTGGTGGTGGGGCGCAGGAGGTAGAGGTCGGCGGCCGAACCGATCGCTTCTGCCCCGAAATAGCGGTTGAAGTCGGGATAGATGGCCTCGTAGACGAGGTTGAGCTCCGACAGCTCCTGCTGCACCTTGAAGGCCAGCATCGGCGTGCGCTCGCTCGCCCCGTACGCCAGCAGCACCCGCCCGTCGTCCTTGAGCCCCTCCACCGCCCGCGCCACGAACAGCCCGATCCCCTCGGGCGTGTACGGCGGGTCGGTGAGCGCCAGATCGTGGTCCCTGGCCGAGGCGGGCAGGCCGAGGCGCAGGTCGGCCCAGCGGGTGCGGACGCCCAGGCGCTGCTCGTCGATATAGGCCAGCACGCGCTCGTCGACGTCGACCACCGTCACGTCGGTCTCGGGATGGACGAGCTTGACGGCCAGCGAGGTCAGGTCGTGGTCGCCCACGCACAGCAGGCGGGCCCCGGGCAGCCAGAAGCGGGCGCCGAGCAGCAGCGCCCGGCGCAGCACGGTCTCCGGCGTGGCCGAGACGTGGTCGAGCACGTGGCGGGCGCGCGGGGCCTTGGCCACGAGGGCGGTCAGCCGGTCGAGCGCGTGGGCGTAGTGGGGCAGCAGATGGGCGACCGGGTCTTCCGGAGGCGCGGCCACGGCCAGCAGATCCTGGTAGGCGGGTGTGTCGACGAGCGGGACGCGGAAGCGTTCGCCGTCGCGCTCCAGGACGACCTCGCGCAGCAGCGACTCGATCGTGCGCCTCGACGTGGCGCTCTGCCTGACCAGCTCGGCGAGTGTCCACCAGTGGCCCTCGCAGAGCAGGGCCAGGGCGTGCCTCAGCCGCCTGCTGTCGGCCCCTGCCTCGGTGAGCAGCCGTTCGACCCCGTCACGCTCCATGGGTGAACCCTATCGGGGCCGGGGGCACTCGATCGCCGTGACGCGAATCCGCGGCCTGGACGGGGAATTTCGGACCCCACGCTGGAGGTTTGGGATAGAGCGTTCGGATGCCGGAGCAGTGCGAATGTTCGCAATACGGACGCGGCGGGCACCATTCCGGCAGGGTGGGGTAACCTCTATCCACGATATGCAGCAGGGCCAACGTCGTCCCCGCCTGTAGCGCAGTTCAGACAGACGAAGACGACGGGAGGGATTCAATGCCTGCTGCCCACCTCGGGTTCCCCGAGCCCCAGGGCCTGTACCACCCCGCCAATGAGCACGATGCCTGCGGTGTCGCCATGGTTGCCGACGTCGCGGGACGCCGTGGACACGGGATCGTGGTGAAGGCGCTGACGGCGCTGTGCAATCTTGATCATCGGGGGGCCAAGGGTAGCGAGCCGGACACCGGCGACGGAGCCGGGATCCTGACGCAGATCCCCGACACGTTCTACCGCGCGAGCGTGCCGTTCGCGCTGCCCGCCGCCGGGTCGTACGCCACCGGCATCGCGTTCCTGCCGTTCGACGAGCAGGCCAGAGGCGTGGCCACGCGCCTCATCGAGGAGATCGCGGCCGAAGAGGGCCTCACCGTGCTCGGCTGGCGTGAGCTGCCGGTCGACCGTGACCTGCCGGGGCCGAGCGCCCGGGCCGTCATGCCGCACTTCGCCCAGTTGTTCGTCTCCTCCCCCGACGGCCAGGAGGGGCTCGAACTCGACCGGCTCGCGTTCTGCCTGCGCAAGCGGGCCGAGCACGAGGCCGACGTCTACTTCCCCTCGCTGTCGGCCAGGACCGTCGTCTACAAGGGCATGCTCACGCCCGACCAGGTCGAGCCGTTCTTCCCCGACCTGAGCGACGAACGGTACGAGAGCGCCATCGCGCTGGTGCACTCGCGTTTCTCCACCAACACGTTCCCCAGCTGGCCGCTGGCCCACCCCTACCGCTACATCGCCCACAACGGCGAGATCAACACGGTCAAGGGCAACCGCAACTGGATGCGCGCCCGCGAGGCGATGCTGGCATCGGCCCGCATCCCGGGCGACATTTCCCGACTTTTCCCCATCTGCGACCCCGACGGCAGCGACACCGCCAGCTTCGACGAGGCGCTGGAACTGCTGCACATCGGCGGGCGCAGCCTGCCCCACGCCGTGCTGATGATGATCCCCGAGGCGTGGGAGAACCACACCGAGATGGACCCGGCGCGGCGGGCGTTCTACGAGTTCCACTCCACGCTCATGGAGGCGTGGGACGGACCGGCCTCGATCACGTTCACCGACGGCACCCTGGCCGGCGCCGTGCTCGACCGCAACGGCCTGCGCCCCGGGCGCTTCTGGGTGACCGCCGACGGCCTGGTCGTGCTGGCCTCCGAGGCCGGCGTGCTCGACTTCAGGCCCGAGGACGTGGTCCGCAAGGGCCGCCTGCAGCCGGGCCGCATGTTCCTCATCGACACCGCCCGCGGCAAGATCATCGAGGACGACGAGATCAAGGCGGAGCTGGCGGCCGAGCTGCCCTACGCCGACTGGCTGCACGCCGGGCTCGTCCGCTTCGAGGAGCTGCCGGCCCGCCAGCGCGAGATCCCCACCCACGAGGCGCTCGTCAAGAGGCAGCAGACCTTCGGCTACACCGAGGAAGAGCTGCGCATCATCCTGTCGCCGATGGCGAAGGCGGGCCAGGAGCCGATCGGCTCCATGGGCACCGACACGCCGGTGGCCGTACTGAGCGAGAAGCCGCGGCTCCTGTTCGACTACTTCACCCAGCTGTTCGCGCAGGTCACCAACCCGCCGCTGGACGCCATCAGGGAAGAGCTGGTCACCTCGCTGGCCAGCACCCTCGGGCCCGAGGGCAACCTGCTGGACCCGGGGCCGAGCTCCTGCCGCCAGCTCGTGCTGCCGTACCCGGTGATCGACAACGACGAACTCGCGAAGATCATCCACATCAACGACGAGCACGACCTGCCCGGCTTCCACCCGTACGTCATCAGCGGCCTGTACGAGGTCGCCGGCGGCGGCGAGGCGCTGCTGCGCCGCCTGGCGGAGATCCGCGCCGAGGCGTCCCAGGCCATCGCGGACGGAGCGCGCATCGTCGTGCTGTCCGACCGCGGCTCCTCCGACACGCTCGCCCCGATCCCGTCGCTGCTGCTGACCGGCGCGGTGCACCACCACCTGATCCAGGAGAAGACCCGCACCAAGATCGGCCTCGTCATCGAGACCGGCGAGGCCCGCGAGTGCCACCACATGGCGCTGCTGATCGGCTACGGCGCCGCCGCGATCAACCCCTACCTCGCGATCGAGACCATCGAGGACCTGGTCGACACCGGCGCCCTGCAGATGGACAAGCGCAAGGCCGTGCGCAACCTGATCAAGGCGTACGGCAAGGGCGTCATCAAGGTCATGTCCAAGATGGGCGTGTCCACGGTGGCCTCCTACACCGGCGCGCAGATCTTCGAGGCGCTCGGCCTGAGCCAGGAGGTCATCGACGCCTGCTTCACCGGCACCACCTCCCGCCTGGGCGGCGTCGGCTTCGACGTGCTGGCCACCGAGGTCGCGCAGCGCCACGCCCACGCCTACCCGCGGGTGGACAACGCCCACCGCAGGCTCCAGGTGGGCGGCGAATACCAGTGGCGGCGCGAGGGCGAGCCGCACCTGTTCAACCCCGAGACCGTCTTCAAGCTGCAGCACGCCACCAGGACCCGCCGCTACGAGATCTTCAAGGAGTACACGAACCTCGTGGACTCCCAGGCGGAGCGGCTGATGACCCTGCGCGGCCTGTTCAAGCTGCGCGGGGGCACCCCGATCCCGATCGAGGAGGTCGAGCCGGTCTCGGAGATCGTCAAGCGCTTCTCGACCGGCGCGATGTCGTACGGGTCCATCTCGATGGAGGCGCACGAGACGCTCGCCATCGCGATGAACCGACTCGGCGGCAAGTCCAACACCGGCGAGGGCGGCGAGGACCCCGAGCGGCTCTACGACCCGGCCCGGCGCAGCGCGATCAAGCAGGTGGCCTCCGGCCGCTTCGGCGTCACCTCCGAATACCTGGTGAACGCCGCCGACCTGCAGATCAAGATGGCCCAGGGCGCCAAGCCCGGCGAGGGCGGCCAGCTGCCTGGCCACAAGGTCTACCCGTGGATCGCCAAGACCCGCCACTCCACGCCCGGCGTCGGCCTCATCTCGCCGCCGCCGCACCACGACATCTACTCCATCGAGGACCTGGCCCAGCTCATCCACGACCTGAAGAACTCCAACCCGGAGGCCAGGGTCCACGTGAAGCTGGTCGCCGAGGTCGGCGTCGGCACGGTCGCGGCCGGCGTGTCGAAGGCGCACGCCGACGTGGTGCTCATCTCCGGTCACGACGGCGGCACCGGCGCGTCCCCGCTCACCAGCCTCAAGCACGCGGGCGCCCCGTGGGAGCTCGGCCTGGCCGAGACCCAGCAGACGCTGCTGCTCAACGACCTGCGCGACCGCATCGTGGTGCAGGTGGACGGCCAGCTCAAGACCGGCCGCGACGTCGTCATCGCCGCGCTGCTCGGCGCCGAGGAGTACGGCTTCGCCACCGCTCCGCTGGTCGTCTCCGGCTGCGTGATGATGCGGGTCTGCCACCTCGACACCTGCCCGGTGGGCGTGGCCACGCAGAACCCCGAGCTGCGCAAGCGCTTCACCGGCAAGCCCGAGTTCGTGGTCAACTTCTTCGAGTTCATCGCCGAGGAGATCCGCGAATACCTCGCCGAGCTGGGCTTCCGCTCGCTCGACGAGGCGATCGGGCACGTCGAGATGCTCGACATGACGGCGGCCGAGGACCACTGGAAGGCCAGCGGCCTCGACCTGTCGCCGATCCTGCACCGGCCCGAGCTGCCCGCGGGCACCGCGCTGCGCCGGCTCGTCGAGCAGGACCACGGGCTCCAGCACGCGCTGGACAACACGCTCATCCAGCTCGGCGAGGGCGCCATCCAGGAAGGCACCCCGGTCACGCTCGAGCTGCCCATCCGCAACGTCAACCGCACGGTCGGCACCATGCTCGGCTACCAGGTGACCAAGCGCTACGGCGGCAAGGGCCTGCCCGACAACACGATCGACATCTCCTTCACCGGCTCGGCGGGCAACTCGTTCGGCGCGTTCGTGCCGCGCGGGATCACGCTGCGGCTGACCGGCGACGCCAACGACTACCTCGGCAAGGGCCTGTCCGGCGGCCGGATCACCGTCCGGCCGCACGACGAGGCCCCGCTCGACGGCCACATCATCGCGGGCAACGTCGCCCTGTACGGGGCCACGTCCGGAGAGGTGTTCGTCCGCGGCGTCGTGGGCGAGCGGTTCTGCGTGCGCAACTCCGGCGCCACGGCCGTCGTCGAAGGCGTCGGCGACCACGGCTGCGAGTACATGACCGGTGGCAAGGCCGTCGTGCTCGGCCCGACCGGGCGCAACTTCGCGGCCGGCATGTCGGGCGGCATCGCGTACCTGCTGGACGTGCGGCCGGAGCGGGTCAACCGCGAGATGGTCGCCATCGAGGCGCTCACCGATGAGGACGCCGAGTTCCTCAAGGAGATGGTCGAGAAGCACTTCGCGGAGACCGGCTCGCCGGTCGCCAAGCAGTTGCTGGCCGACTGGGACGCGGCTCTGGCCCGGTTCGGCAAGATCATGCCGAGCGACTACAAGAGGGTGATGGAGGCCGCCGAGGCCGCCCGCATCGAGGGCAGGGACGTCGACGAGGCCGTCATGGCGGCCGCGGTGCGGTCATGACCCGCCGTTCCGAGGCCCGCCGTCACCGCGGCGGGCCCATCCTGCACACGCACGTTCACGACAAGGGAGGCGTACCGAATGGCTGACCCGAAGGGTTTTCTCACGCACGACCGGGAGCTGCCGGCACGCCGCCCCGTGGACGTCCGCATCAGCGACTGGCGCGAGGTCTACCAGGACTTCTCCCAGGAGAAGCTGACCAAGCAGGCGGCCCGCTGCATGGACTGCGGCATCCCGTTCTGCCACAACGGCTGCCCGCTGGGCAACCTCATCCCCGAGTGGAACGACCTCGTCTACCGCACCGACTGGCGCGAGGCGATCGAACGGCTGCACGCCACGAACAACTTCCCCGAGTTCACCGGCCGGCTCTGCCCGGCTCCGTGCGAGGCGGCGTGCGTGCTCGGCATCAACTCCGACCCGGTGGCGATCAAGCGGGTCGAGGTCGAGATCATCGACCGGGCGTTCGCCGAGGGCTGGGTCACCCCGCAGCCCCCGGCGGTCAGGACCGGTAAGCGGGTCGCGGTCGTCGGCTCGGGCCCCGCGGGCCTGGCCGCCGCCCAGCAGCTCACCAGGGCCGGGCATGACGTCGTCGTGTTCGAACGGGCCGACCGCGCCGGCGGCCTGCTGCGTTACGGCATCCCCGAGTTCAAGATGGAGAAGCGGCACATCGAGCGCCGTCTTGAGCAGATGCGGGCCGAGGGCACCGAGTTCCGCACCGGCGTGAACGTCGGCGTCGACATCACCGCCGCCGAGCTGCGCGAGCAGTTCGACGCGGTGGTGCTGTCCGGCGGGGCCACCCAGTGGCGCGACCTGCCGGTCACCGGGCGCGAGCTCAAGGGCGTCTACCAGGCGATGGAATACCTGCCGCTGTCCAACAAGGTGCAGGAGGGCGACTACGCCACGCCGCCCGTCTCGGCCGAGGGCAAGCACGTGGTGGTGATCGGCGGCGGCGACACCGGCGCCGACTGCATCGGCACGGCGATCAGGCAGGGCGCCACGTCCGTCACCCAGCTGGAGATCATGCCGCGGCCGCCGGCGGAGCGGCCCGCCAGCCAGCCGTGGCCGACCTACCCGATGCTGTTCAAGATGGAGAGCGCCCACGAGGAGCTGGCCGACGGCGGGGGAGAGCGGGTCTACGCGGTCTCCACCACCGAGTTCGTCGGCGACGCGGACGGCAACGTGCGCGCGCTGCGGCTGGTCGAGGTCGAGGGGCCGCAGGCCGGCTTCAAGCCGATCCCCGGCAGCGAGCGGGAGATCCCCGCCGAGCTCGTCACCCTGTCGATGGGCTTCCTCGGCCCGGAGAAGGGCGCGCTGCTGCAGGACCTGGCCGAGGTCGCCGGTGACGGCTTCTACGACGCCAGGGGGAACGTGGCCCGCGACAAGACGTACATGTCCAAGGTGGACGGCGTCTTCGTGGCCGGTGACATGGGACGCGGGCAGTCGCTCATCGTCTGGGCCATCGCCGAGGGGCGTGCCGCCGCCTCCGGCGTGGACCGGTTCCTGACCGGGGACACGGCGCTGCCGTACCCGATCCTGCCGACGGCGCGGCCGCTGGTCTGACATCTGCCGCTCTGGACGGCCCGGCTCCCGCCGGGCCGTCCTTTTCTTTTGCGCACTGTGCAAAGCTTGCATGGTGTGCAAAAGGTGCGTAGAGTGCAAAACATGGAGACTCCACAGGAGCGGCGTGACCGGCGCCGGGCCGAGAAGCGGCAGGCCATCAGGACGGCCGCCGTCAAGATCGCGCTCGACCAAGGTCTCGAAGCCGCGACCGTGGAGGCGATCAGCGCGGCGGCCGACATCTCGCCGCGCACGTTCTTCAACTACTTCTCCACCAAGGAAGAAGCGCTCGTCATGGAGCCCCTGTGGCGCCCTGAGGAGTTCACCGAGCTGCTCGGCGCCCGTCCCGGCGACGAGCCCGCGTTCGAGTCGCTGAAGGCGGTGGCGCGGATCCTCGCGGCCCGCGTCAGCCCGATCTGGGCGGACGCGCAGCTGTTCGGAGAGCTGCGCCGGCGCCATCCCGAGCTGGCCGCCAAGGCCAGGGCGGCCGACGAGACGAAGATCATGGAGAACGTGTTCGAGGTCGTCAGGGACCGGCCGGGAGTGTCGGGCAAGCTGCACGCCAGGATGCTCGTCATCGGGACGTTCGGCGCCGCGATCTCGGCCGTCCAGGAGGCGGCCGAGACGGGCGGATCGGTGGAGGAGCTGCTCGAGGAGGCGCTGACCCTGCTCGAAAACGGGCTCTGACCTCTGTCGCAGACGAAATTCGGCGAACGGAAGCGGCGACCGGGGTGGCACCCCCGATCGCCGCGGATTCCTCCTGCCCTCTCGCGAAAAAGAAGCAAGGAGTCGACCCCCATGGTAGCGACAATCCTCGCCGAGGCTCCCCCTCGGCGATCACTCCGGGTGAGCATGGGCTCACTCGTCCTCGTCCTGTTCCTCGCCGCGATCGACCAGACCGTCGTGGCCACCGCCATGCCGACCATCGCCGGCGAGCTGGACGGCCTGCGGGACCTGTCGTGGGTGGTCACGGCGTTCGCCCTGGCCTCGGGCGTCGTGACCCCCCTCTACGGCAAGCTCAGCGACATGTACGGCCGCAAGCACCTCTACCTGACGGCCATCGTCGTCTTCCTGGCCGGCTCGGCCCTGTGCGGCCTGGCCCAGACGATGGGCCAGCTCATCGCCTTCCGCGCCTTCCAGGGCCTCGGCGCGGGCGGCGTGATGGTGCTCACCATGATCATCGCGGCCGACCTGGCCACCCCGCGGGAACGCGCCAAGTTCCAGGGCCTCTTCGGCGCCGTCCTGGGCGTGGCCTCCATCGCCGGCCCCGTCATCGGCGGCTACCTCACCGAGCACGCCTCCTGGCGCTGGATCTTCTACCTCAACCTGCCCCTCGGCGCCATCGCCCTGGCCGTGGCCTTCACCGTGCTCAAGCTGCCCCGCCGCAGGTCACCCCACCGCGTCGACTGGCTCGGCGCCGCGCTGATCGCCGGGCTGCTGACCTGCCTGACGCTGCTCGCCTCCTGGGGTGGCGCCGCCTACGCCTGGACCTCGCCCGTCATCGTCGGGCTCGGCGCCGGCGCGGTGCTGCTGGCCGCGCTGTTCTTCCTGGTGGAACGGCGGGTCGCCGAACCGGTGCTGCCGCTGCGGCTCTTCCGCGACCGGGCGTTCACCATCCCGGTGGTCGCGGTCGTGCTGATGGCCACCGCCATGCTCGGCGCGGCCACCTTCCTGCCCCTGTTCCTGCAGCTCGCCACGGGCGCGAGCGCGTCCGACTCCGGGCTGCTGCTCCTCCCCATGATGGCCGGCATGATCGCGGCCTCGACGCTGGGCGGGCAGATCGTCACTCGGCTCGGGCACTACAAGTGGCTCATGGTCGGGGGAGCGGTGTCGGCGGCCATGGCCGGGTTCCTGTTCGCCACCATGGGGCTGGAGACGAGCGCGTTCGCCTCCGGCGCGTACATGGTGCTGGCCGGGGCCGGGCTCGGCGTCATCGGCCAGAACCTGCTGCTCGCCGTGCAGACCACCACGCCCGAGGCCGACAGGGGAGCGGCGACCTCGGCCGTCACGTTCGCCAGAGGCGTCGGAGGGGCGGTCGGGGTGGCCGTGCTGGGCGGCGTCTTCAGCGGACGGCTGGGCGGCGGGCAGGGCGCGCTCACACCCGAGACGATCCAGGCGCTGCCGGAAGGGGCGCGGCACGCGACCCAGCTGGCCTTCTCGGACGCGATCGCCGGGGTGTTCGCCTGGATCGGGCCGATCATGCTGGTGGTCGCGGTGCTGCTGGCGTGCCTTCGGAACGTACGGCTCACCCACCACGGCTGACCCGGGCGGCGGGGTCCGCGCGGATCCCGATCAGCTCGGGGCGGCCCGGTCGGCCTGAGCGTGGAGCGGGCCCCGTGAGGGGTCCGCTTCGCCCGCCATCGACCGAAATTTCACCACTAAGTTGCATCAGCTGATAACTGTCGGGAAGATGCAGGTTCTGCGGCAAGTCGGCGGATGGGGGAACAATGCGGCGGGTCGCCTCTGGCATCATGGCGCTGGCCGCCGTGGTCGCGGTCGGCGCCTGCACGTCGGCCACGCCCCGCGAGCCCGCCCCCGGGCAGGCCGAATTCCTCGTCTTCTACGCGAACGGCAGGCAGCACGAAGCGGAGGCTGCCGTCGAACGCGCCGGCGGCTCCACGTACTCCGCCGAGACCAAGCTCGGCTACCTCCTCGCCGGCGGCTCGGGCGCCGGGTTCGAGGAGGCCGTCGGAGCGGACCCGTCCGTCGTCGGCGTCTCACCCGACCGCCAGATCGGCTTCGCCACCGCCCGCCCCAGAACCGCCCGCCCCGCCACCTCAGAAACCGCCACCTCGGAAACCGCCACCTCGGGAATCGGCTCGTCTGGCAGGTTCCCCGACGAGCAGTCGTTCACCAAGGCCAGAGGCGAGCCCCTGGCCGGCCGCCAGTGGGACATGCGGATGATCGGCGCCGACCGCGCGAACGCCAAGGCCCCCGGCACCAAGCAGGTCCTCGTCGGCGTCATCGACACCGGTGTGGACGGCAAGCACCCCGACCTCGCCCCCAACTTCAACCGCGAGCTCAGCCGCAACTTCGTCACCGACCGGCCCAAGGACGACTACGGCGAGACCCTCGACGGCCCCTGCGAGGCCAGCGACTGCAAGGACCCCGTCGACGCCGACGACGACGGCCACGGCACCCACGTGGCCAGCACCATCGCCTCCCCGATCAACGGCATCGGCATCGCCGGCGTCGCGCCCGGCGTGCAGATCGTCAACATCAGGGCCGGCCAGGACTCCGGCTTCTTCTTCCTCAAGCCCAGCCTCGACGCCCTCACCTACGCCGGCGACATCGGCGTGGACGTCGTCAACATGAGCTACTACGTCGACCCCTGGCTGTACAACTGCGCCGCCAACAAGGCCGACAGCAAGAAGCAGCAGCTCGAGCAGCGCGCGATCATCACCGGTATGCAACGCGCCCTCGACTACGCCAGGCAGAAGGGCGTCACGCTCATCTCCGCCCTCGGCAACGGCTCCACCGACCTCGGCCGCCCCACGGTCGACAAGCAGAGCCCCGGCTACCCCAAGGGCGACGAGCGGACCCGCCAGATCGACAACTCCTGCCTCAACGTGCCCGCCGAGTCCAACGGCGTCATCTCCGTCTCCGCCGTCGGGCCCTCCGGCCGCAAGGCCATCTACAGCGACTACGGCGAGGAGCAGACCGACGTGTCCGCCCCCGGCGGCGACGCGCTCGACGGCGAAGGCGTCAAGGTCACCAGGACGATCCTCGCCGCCGCTCCCGAACGCGTGCTGCGCGCCGCCGGCCGTATCGACGCCAAGGGCGAGCCGAAGGGCGCCGACGTCGTCAAGGACTGCAAGAACGGCGTCTGCTCCTACTACCAGTACCTCGAAGGCACCTCCATGGCCTCGCCGCACGCCGCCGGCGTCGCCGCCGTCCTCGTCAGCCGCTTCGGCAAGCCAGGAAGAGGCGGGCTCGAACTCGCCCCCGCCACCACCGAGGAACTCCTGTTCAAGACCGCCACGCCCAAGTCCTGCCCCACCCCCCGCCAGTACGTCTACAAGTCCTTCGGCCAGAGCGAGACCCACGCGTGCGAGGGCGGTGAGGCCGACAACGGCTTCTACGGTCACGGCATCGTGAACGCCTGGAAAGCCGCCACCGTAGAGCCATGATGTACCGCCTCCTCGCTGACGCGGCGATGGTGGCGCATTTCGCCTTTCTCCTCTACCTGGCCCTGGGCGGGTTCGTCGCGTGGCGGTGGCGGCGTACGCTGTGGGCGCACCTCGCCGTCGTCGCGTGGGGGGTGTTGTCCGTCGTCACCGGCGTCGAATGCCCCCTCACGCACGTGGAAGACTGGGCCCGGCGCAGCGCAGGCCAGCAGGGCCTGACCGCCGGCGGCTTCATCGACCACTACATCGAAGGCGTCGTCTACCCGGAGGAGTACACGAACTTGGCACGTCTGGGAGTCACAGTTCTCATTCTGTTCTCCTACGCCGGGTACGTTCTCCGTCGTCAATGACTGCCAAGTGGTCTGTACCAATTAAGGTAGGACTCGTGACTCGTCGCGCGAAAATCGTCTGCACCCTAGGCCCCGCCACCTCCAGCAAAGAACGCCTCCGCGAGCTGATCGCCGCAGGCATGGACGTGGCACGGTTCAACCTCAGCCATGGCAATCATGACATGCACAGAGAGGTCTACGACCGGGTCAGGGAGGTGGCGGCCGACCTCGGCCGCGGTGTAGGCGTGCTCGCCGACCTGCAGGGCCCCAAGATCCGTGTCGGCACGTTCGAGGAAGGCCCCGTCAGGCTGGGCTTCGGTGACGTCTTCACCATCACCACCGAAGACGTCCCTGGCGATCGCGAGCAGGTCTCCACCACCTACAAGGGGCTGCCCAACGACGTCCGCCCCGGTGACACGATCCTGGTCGACGACGGCCGGCTCGTCCTCGAAGCCACCCGCGTCGACCCCGAACGCATCGTCACCCGCGTCGTCATCGGCGGCATGATCTCCGACAACAAGGGCCTCAACCTGCCGGGCGTCAACGTCAGCGCCCCCGCGCTCACCGACAAGGACGAGGCCGACCTGCGCTGGGCGCTGCGCACCGGCTTCGACATGATCGCCCTGTCCTTCGTCCGCCGCCCGTCCGACGCCGACGTGGTGCGCAACATCATGGAGCAGGAGGCCGTCCGCCTCCCGCTGATCGCAAAGATCGAGAAGCCGCAGGCAGTCGACCGCCTCCCCGAGATCGTCGACGCCTTCGACGGCATCATGGTCGCCCGCGGCGACCTCGGCGTCGAGCTGCCGCTCGAAGAGGTCCCGATCGTGCAGCGGCGCATCATCGAGCTGTGCCGCGAGAAGGCCCACCCGGTCATCGTGGCCACCCAGATGCTCGACTCCATGATGAACGCCCCGCGCCCCACCCGCGCCGAAGCCTCCGACGTCGCCTACGCCGTCATGGACGGCGCCGACGCGGTCATGCTGTCGGGCGAGACCTCCGTCGGCAACTACCCGATCGAATCCGTCAACACGATGGACCGCATCGCCTGCGCCGCGGAGAAGTCCTTCCTGCACGCCACCCACACCCTCGAACGCATGCCCGAGACCACCGGCGGCGCCATCGCCAGGGCCGCGGCCGAGGTCGGCGCCATCGTCGGGGCCAAGGCGCTGATCGCGTTCACGATGTCGGGAGAGACGGCGCGGCGGCTGGCCCGCTACCGCTCACCGATCCCGCTGCTCGCCTTCACCTCCGCGCCCCACGTGCGGGGGCAGCTGTCGCTGACGTGGGGGGTGGAGACGTTCCACGTGCCGTTCGTGCACCACACCGACGACATGGTGCGGCAGGTGGAGGCGTCGCTGCTGTCCTCGGGACGGCTGGAGAAGGGCGACAAGGTGGTCATCGTGGCCGGCTCCCCGCCTGGCACTCCGGGCTCCACCAATGCTCTGCGCGTCCACACGATCGGCTCGGCTGTCTCTCACGCACACTAAAGCGCTATTTTTTTTTTACGCTGCGACGTGGTCTGCCACCCGACGTAGATCGCTGAGGGCCCTCCAGGGAAACGGCCTCTGACCCTTCACGGGCCGGGCACCGATACGGCGCGCCCTGTGGGCCCTCTCCATGGTCGATGTGGGCTGTCGCGCGTCGTTCGCCGGCGGGGGATCGGTTGCCGGCCGGGGCACTGGCCGGTGTGCGGCGGGCTACGGCCGATCCCATGGTGAGCGACGACCGGCCACCCCATGGTGAGTGACGGCCGGTCACCAATCCCATGGTGAGCGACGGCCGCCACCCCCATGGTGGGTGAGGTGACGGCCGTCGCCGGGCCCGGGCGGTTGAGGCCCGGGTCAGTTGGCGTGGAGGGCGGCGTTGAGTTCGATGCCGTCGCCCTTGCGGGGCACCGCCTCCACCGCGCCCGACTGCGAGTTGCGCCGCAGCAGGACGCCGTTCGTACCCGACAGCTCGGCCGCCTTCACCACCGTGCCGTCAGGCAGGGCCACCTTCGTGCCCGCCGTCACGTACAGGCCCGCCTCCACCACGCAGTCGTCGCCCAGCGAGATGCCCAGCCCCGAGTTCGCGCCCAGCAGGCAGCGCTCGCCGACCGAGATCACCTGCTTGCCGCCGCCCGACAGCGTGCCCATGATCGACGCGCCGCCGCCGACGTCGGAGTGGTCGCCGATGACCACCCCCGCCGAGACCCGGCCCTCGATCATCGCCGCGCCCAGCGTGCCCGCGTTGAAGTTCACGAAGCCCTCGTGCATCACCGTGGTGCCGTCGGCCAGATGCGCGCCCAGGCGCACCCGGTCGGCGTCGGCGATCCGCACGCCCGCGGGCAGCACGTAGTCCACCATGCGCGGGAACTTGTCCACCCCGTACACCGACACCGGCCCCTTCGTCCGCAACCGCAGCCGCGTGTGCTCGAAGTCCGCCACCGGGCACGGGCCGAAATTCGTCCACACCACGTTGGCCAGCAGGCCGAACACCCCGTCGAGGTTGGCGCCGTGCGGCCGGACGAGGCGGGAGGAGAGCAGGTGCAGGCGCAGCCAGACGTCATGCGTGTCCACCGGCGGTTCGGCGAGGTCGGCGATGCCGGTGCGCACCGCCACCACCTCCACGCCGCGCACCGGGTCCGGGCCGGCCAGCTCGGTCAGCTCCCCGTCCAGTTGCCCCGCCTCCTCGGCGGAGAGCCGTTCGGTGCCCTTCACGGGCGGCGCGCCCAGCTGGGGGGCGGGAAACCAGGTGTCGAGTACGGTGCCGTCGGCGGCGATGGTCGCGAGGCCGACGCCGAAGGCGCCGGTCGAGTCGGGAGCGATAGCAGTCACGGGCCCAAAAATACCGTTTCGCAGGTCAGCCCACGGCACTTGGGAGGCCAGCGGCGCTTCGCAGGTCGGCGGCGCTTCGCGGGTCAGCCCAGGGCGCCGAGGTCCGCGGAGAGCCAGTGCTCCGGTCGCATCCTGAACGTCACCAGCACGTTCAGATCCGAGCCCTGCACATATCCCGACACGGCGTCGGGCGGCAGGTAACGCCCCGAGATGCAGGTCAGCTCCTCCAGCGTCGTCGGCCCCGACCGCACGACCGGCCCCTCCACCGAGACGTACCGGTAGGTCGGGCTCGCCCGCTGCACCAGCATCGAGAACCGGCCCGCCTTCGCGATCAGCCTGGCCTTGTGCGAGTCGCCGTCGGTCAGGAACCGGATCTCGCCGCCGGGGCTGTAGTCGTACCAGACCGGCACGGTCAGCGGCGCGCGCCCCTCGCCGGACTCCACGGCCAGGCTCGCGATGTGCGTCTCCGCCAGAAACGCCTCCCGCGCCGCGACACTCAACGGCATCCCGCCCACCCCCGTATTCATCGATCTTGAAACGGCTATTCCCCATGGGAGCGATCCCGAAAAGTCCCCACCCCGCGCACGGACCCTCCGCGCCAACTGTTAGCAGTGTTATAGTCGAAAACAAACAGTTGGAGGTCGCCGTGAACCGTTCCGCCGATCTCGCGGCACGAGGACGCCTGCGCCGCCTGATCCTGACAGTGCTTCCGCCCCTGCTCGTGGTGGCCGTTCCCATGATCACGGTCAGCTGGTACGGCGACCGGCTCCCCGACCGCGCCTACGTCGACAGCTGGTCGGCCCTGCCCCAGTACGCGCCCTCCTGGGAAGGCTGGCTCTCTCAGCAGTGGATGTCCCTGGTGGTGTTCGAGGCGGCGCTCATCCTCCCGTTCGTCTGCTACCGGAGCCTTCCCCAGTTGCAGCGCGGCGTGGTGGCCCTGGCGTTCTTCGTCGGCGTCTCCCGCGCCACGGCCGTCGTTCTGTCCGTGGCCGCGCTCGCCGGGCAGCCGGGCCCCGTTCCCTCACCACCGTGGCACCGCGCCGTGGAGATCGCCGTGACCGTCACCGCGGTCGCGGTGGGCTACCTGGCCGCCGGCCCGGTCCCGAAACCGCCCGAGGCCGAAGTCGCGCCACCCGCGCACGCGCCCGCCATGGCACTCGGACCGACGCAGCGCGCCCTCTTCGTGACGTCGGCCTGGTCGCGGCCCAGGCTGGTCGCCGCCGCCGTGCTGGGCACGCTGACCGTGCTGAGCGCGCTCACAGGCTCCGACACCTGGCAGGGCCCCGTACTGCTGGCCGCATGGACGCTCTTCGAACTGGCCCAGGCACGCACCCGCCTCCAGATCGACGACGCGGGCATCACCGTACGAGCCGCCTGGCTGCCCGCCCTGCACCGGACCCTGCCCTACCGCCTGATACGGTTCGCCCAAGCCAGCGTCGGCCGCCCGCCAGGGCGCTACCGGCTGCACGACGGCGACGACGGCTGGGGAATCACCAGTGGGAGAGGACCGGCCCTGGTGGCGAGGCTGAGCGACGACCGCCAGTTCGTCTACTCCACCCGCGGGGCCGAGACCGCGGCGGCACTCGTCAACGGATGGCTGAGCAGGCAGCGCCAGGGGGAGACGGCGTGATGCGCAGCGGACAGCGCCAAGGAGAGACCGCGTAATGCTCATCAGCATCGACCCGGCCTCGCCCCAGCCGCTCGCCGACCAGGTGGCCGCCTCCGTACGGGCCGCGCTGGCCGGCGGCACGGCCGCACCCGGCGACCGGCTCCCCTCCGCCCGCAACGTGGCCGCCGCCCTCGGCATCAACCTGCACACCGTCCTGCGCGGCTACCAGCAACTCCGCGACGAGGGCCTGGTGGAGTTGCGGCGCGGCCGGGCGGCCGTCATCACCGACAACGCCGACCGGCTCCGGCTCCGGCTCGCCGAAGCGGCCGAGGAGTTCGCCCGCGCCGCACTCCACACCGGCGCCTCGGAAGAAGAAGCCCTGGCGGCGGCCCGCACGGCCTGGCAGACCCTGCGTCGCTGAACGCGGGCCGGGGCGGTCAGTATTTGGGGCCGACATGCAGGTCCAGCAACGCCACGGCCTCCCCGCCTGGCCACGGACAACTCGTTGCGGTCGTTGAACCGCCAGGCCACGCCGAGCAGATCGAGCGCCGCGCAACACAGGGCCATGATGTCGCGGGACTCGTTCTTGAAGTGGTAGCGCGGATAGGCGTACCAGCGGACGCCGCTGGACAACTGGTGGCGGACGCGGTTGAGCCCCCGGTAGCCGTCGGAGCGGATGAGCCCTCTGAGGAACGGCCCCGGATGCGCCGAGACCACCTCTTGCTGCCAGGGATCGAGCACGATCGCGCGCTCGTGCTTCTTGCCAGGGCCGTGCTGCGGGAACAGGTGCGGCCAGTGCCTCGACATGCTCTTGAGCTCGGTGCAGCCGTTGCGCGGACGGCGGGTGACGGGGGAGGCGGGCAGCGCGAGGGCCATCGTGCGGGCGGCCTCCTCCATGAGGCCGGGCCAGTGGTCGTCGCAGTAGATCGAGAGCTGGTAGACGTTGGTGGTGCAGCGCAGGAGGTAGCCGTCGCCGAGGTAGAGGCCCAGGAGATGGGCGTAGCTGCCGGCGGGCGCCATTGGGAGGGGCACGGGCGCGCAGCGCGGGCAGACAGCCGACGCAGGCGGGGTGTCCCCGGCGCGGTCGCGCCAGAGCCGGATGATGGAGGCGCTCGCGCCGGTCTGGCGGCTGGCCTCGGCGACACTGAGCCCGAAAGCCAGCAGCCGCGGCGCCTGTTGGCGTACGGTGATGCCGTGCATGCGCAGAGTGTCGCGGCCGGGTCCGACAAAACCGCCCGGCCGAACGGCCGGGCGGCCACGTCAGTGCCCCGGGTGGGATTCGAACCCACACTGAATGGATTTTGAGGCCATCGACTCTGCCGATTGGTCTACCGGGGCGGCATATGTCCGGTCTGAGATCTCGTAGCGTAACGCCCCGAGCCGCACCGGCGTGGATCTAATCTACCGGACGTCTGTACTCTTCTGCTCGTGAGTACGCAGCGGCGAGTAGTGATCGCGGAAGACGAGGCGCTGATCCGCCTCGACCTCAAGGAGATGCTCCAGGAGGACGGCTACGTCGTCGTGGGCGAGGCCGGAGATGGTGAGCAGGCGATCCGGCTGGCCGCCGACCTGAGACCCGATCTCGTGATTCTGGACGTGAAGATGCCGGTGCTCGACGGCATCTCGGCGGCCGAGCGGATCGTGGCCGACCGGATCGCTCCCTGCCTGATCCTGACCGCGTTCTCCCAGCGTGATCTGGTGGAGCGGGCCCGGGACGCGGGGGCGATGGCCTATCTGGTGAAGCCGTTCACGAAGGCGGATCTGGTGCCGGCGATCGAGATGGCGGTCAGCAGGCACGAGGAGATGGTCGCGCTGGCGGCCGAGGTGTCGAGCCTGTCGGAGCGGCTGGAGACGAGGAAGCTGGTCGAGCGGGCCAAGGGGCAGTTGATGGCGCAGCACGGCTGGAGTGAGCCGCAGGCGTTCCGGTGGATTCAGAAGGCGTCGATGGATCGGCGGCTGAGCATGCGTGAGGTTGCTCAGATCGTTATCGACGACGCGGCGGAGCGGTCGTGAGGGAGCCGGCCGTCGATCTCAGCGCAGTACGGCCGTCAGCACGTCGGCGCCCAGTGCCGTCAGGTCGGTGAGGTTGACGCTGTAGCGGACGTAGCGGCCGTGCCGCTGGGTCGTGAGCAGGCCCGCGCGGCGCAGGACGGCGAGGTGGCGGGAGACCTCCGGGGGTGTGAGTTCCCAGGCGTGGGCCAGTTCGCCGGTGGTGTGGGGGCCGCGGGCCAGGGTGCGGAGCAGGCGTAGCCGCACGGGATGGGCGAGTGCCTCCAGGCGCAGGGTGACGGTTTCCAGCGTGACCGGTTTCGGCGGGTTCGTCGCGGTGACGGGGTACTGCACCACGGGTGGCCATCCGGGTGCGTGGATGGCGACCAGGTGTGGGCGGCCGAAGACGCTGGGCAGGAAGGTGATCCCGGTGTCGTGGGCGGTGGTGGCGTGGTCCTGGAGTTTGTCGACGGCGATGTGGTGGCCGTCGGGTGTCAGGGTGAGGGCGCCGGAGATCGACGTGAGTGCGGCTGCGATGCCCTGATGCCGCAGCAGGTCGTTCTTGACGCGCACGTCGGTGGTGAGCTGGGGGACGACGCGTGCCCAGGTGGCGTCGAAGAAGGCTTCCGCGCACTGTTCGAGGGTGTGGCGCACCCGTGCCCGTACGGCGGCGGGGTCGGCGAGCAGGCGTTCCGCGAAGGCTTCTTGGAGGGTGCCGCGGGCCTGGGCGAGGTGCAGGGCTCGCTCGCGGGCGGTGCCGTCGGTGAGCGGTGAGGGTGTGGCGAAGCGGACCCGGTTGCTGCCGCAGGTGGTGACGAGTGCGGCGGTGACGTAGGTTTCGTCGTCGATCCGGTCCACGTCGTCGAGTTCTTCGGCGAGGGTGGGCCGGGGGCGGGCGGGGACGAGGAAGTCGGCTCGTGAGGAACGCCAGAGGAACTCGGCCTCCCGCAGCCGTTCGGCGAGTTCTGGCCGCAGCCCGGCCCAGACGTCGCCGGCCCAGCAGGCCAGTTTCGGGTGGTGCCCGGGCTCGGCCAGGACGTGCAGCATCGCGGTCAGCTCGGCCAGCGGGGAGGCGGCGAACCGCAGGCTCCGCGGCGGCAGGCCGCTGATGTCGATCCTCAGCGTCACCCTCCCATCATCGCTGGTCGGAGGGGCGGTGGCGGCATCGGTTGACGGTCTCCGTCAATCGTCGGGGCGGGTCCGGTGGGCGGACGCACTGTTGACGCCATGGCTACCACCACCACGCGGGCCCTCATCCGTGCTTCCGGCGGTCCCCGCTATGTCGCCGCCCTCGGGGTGGACGCGCTCGGCACGGGCCTGCTGCGGCCGTTTCTGCTGCTCTACGGTGTGACGGTGCTGGGGCTGTCCGCGCCGGTCACCGGGGTCGCGATGACGGCCGGCGTCGTGACGGGGCTGGTGTGCGTGCCGGCGGCCGGGCGGTGGCTGGACCGGGGTGCGCGCAGCGCGGTCGTGGCGGCGTCGATGCTGGTACGGGTGCTGGGTGTGGCGCTGCTGGTGGTGACCCCGGCGGGGAACGTGGGGTTGTTCGCGGCGGCGGCGTTGTTCCTCGGCATCGGCAACCAGGTGTGGCCGGCGGCCCATGCGGCGCTCGTGGCCACGCTCGCTCAGGGGCGGGATCGTGACGCCGCCCTCGCGGCGGGGCGCGCGCTGCGTAACGCCGGGCTGGGTGCGGGGGCGTTGCTCGCCACGGCGTGTCTGGCGGGTGGCGCCACCGGGCTGCGGGTGCTGGCGGCCGGCACGGGGCTCGCCTATCTCGCCGCGGCGGCTCTGGCGTGGTCGGTGCGCGTACGCGCTCGTCCGGCCGCTGCCATGGACGGGGACGGGGACGGGGACGACGGGCCCGCGTCCGGGATGGGCGTGCTGCTGGCCGCCAACGTGATCTACGTCTTCTGTCTCAACGTGCCCGAGATCGCGCTGCCGCTGGTTCTGGTGACGCAGTTGCACGCCTCGCCGGTCTGGCCGGCGGCGGTCTTCGTGGCGAACACGGTGCTGGTGATCACTTTGCAGGTTCCGGTCACGGTGCTGTTGTCCCGCTTCCGCCGGCGGACCGTGCTGGCTCTCGCCGGTGTGGTGCTCGCCATGTCCTACCTGGGCTTCCTCGCGGCCATGTCGCTGGGGGACGGCTGGGGCGCGCCGGCCGTCGCCGTGGTGTCGGTGGTCTGCACGCTCGGCGAGATCGTCTATGCCGGCAGTGCCACCGCGCTGGTTGCCGCGCGGGCCCCGGCGCGGGTCCTGGGACGTGCGCTGGCCCGTTTCCAGCTCTCCACGGGCTTCGGTCTCGCGGTCTCCCCGGCGGTCCTCACGGCTCTGGCGCCGTACGGTCCTGCCGTGCTGTGGGGCGGGCTGGCCGGTGCGACGCTGCTGTCGGCGTCCGCCGTCGCGGTCGAGCCGTCGCCGTCGAGCCGGATCGGGGAACCGGATCGGGGAACCCGGGAGCGGCCCGAGCATGACGGGAGTTGACCGGGTAAGTCAGCGCCGGCAGCGCCGGTCGGCGGAGGCCGGGCCGGTCGCGGCAGGAGGCCGGCGCTGTTCGGGGCTCGTGACCTCACCTTTTTTGTGCCGGCGTCCCGAGGCGACATCCGCGGGTTGCGGCCGGGCCTACTCACATTTCTGTCTAGATCCGGAAATATCGGATCAGGTCATCCCATAACGGGGGGTGTCCGTAACTCTCATGAAACATACCATTACTATGGGTGTTTAGGACATTACGAATCGGCATAAAAGCCTCAGGAGAACTCCCCACAACCGCCCAAAAGGGGCATGCTGAGCTCGGAAAACTGGCGAAGGTGATCGTCACTTCGCTGAGATAGGGGGAGTCTCTTTCATGATGCGCATTGCTCCAGCGGGGCGCTTGCTGGCCGTCGCGGCCGCGGCGAGCCTGGCCCTGACGGCCTGTGGTGGTGGCGGCGACACGGCCGCCGAGCAGTCCGGGACCGCCGCGCCGTCCACGGCGGCCTCTTCGGCGCCGGCGGCTGCGGGCGACGGCACGCTGACCATCGGCACGGTGCTGCCCCAGACGGGTTCGCTGGCCTTCCTCGGCCCGCCCGAGTTCGCGGGGGTCGACCAGGCGGTCAAGGAGATCAACGAGGCCGGGGGCGTGCTCGGCAAGCCGGTCGAGAAGCAGCACACGGACTCCGGCGACACGACCACGAACATCGCCTCGCAGTCGGTGGACAAGCTGCTGACGCAGAAGGCCGACGCCATCGTCGGCGCCGCCTCCTCGTCGGTGTCGGAGTCGATCATCGACAAGATCACGGGCGCCGGTGTGGTGCACTTCTCGCCGGCCAACACCTCCGACAAGTTCAGCACGATCAGCGACAACGGCCTGTACTTCCGTACGGCGCCGCCGGACAAGCTGCAGGGCCGGGTGCTGGGCGACCTGATCGCGGCCGACGGCAACGACACCATCGGCATCATGGCGATGCAGGACTCCTACGGCTCGGGGCTGGCCGACCAGGTCACCAAGACGGCCGAGGAGGCCGGCGCGAGCGTCGTCGAGCGGGTGGACTACGACCCGAAGGCGGCCGAGTTCTCCGCCGACGTCGCCAAGATCAAGGCCAAGAACCCGAAGGCGATCGTGCTGATCGGTTTCGAGGAGGGCGCCAAGGTCGTGGCGGAGCTGGTCAAGCAGGGCCTGACCGCGGACAAGCACAAGTGGTACATGGTGGACGGCAACATGTCGAACACCAACTACCTGAAGATGCCCAAGGGCACCCTCAAGGGCGTCAAGGGCACGATCCCCGGCGCCGAGGCCCCCGACGCGTTCAGGAAGAAGCTCCTGGAGCTCAACCCCGAGCTCGACGACTTCACCTACGCCGCCGAGTCGTACGACGCGACGAACCTGATCGCGCTGGCCGCGGAGGCGGCCAAGGACGACACCGGCAAGTCGATCGCGGCCAAGCTGCCCGAGGTGAGCAAGGGCGGCGAGAAGTGCAAGAGCTTCAAGGAGTGCGCCGACCTGCTGAAGGCGGGCAAGGACATCGACTACGACGGTGTCAGCGGCCCGATCGAGTTCAACGAGGCCGGTGACCCGGCCGTGGCCACGATCGGCGTCTACGAGTACGGCGACGACAACAAGTACCCCGGCAAGGCGCTGGAGTACCGTACCGGCAACATCGAGGGCTAGGAGCCGAGCCCGCAGGCGGCCATCGCGTAGATGATGAGCCCCTCCTGCTGCGGCTTGGACGGCGTGACGATGACCACGCGCTCAGGCCCGCCGTCCACGGCGGCCCGCACCGGGAACTGGAAGGCCTTCTTGGCCTCGGCGAACGCGTGCGGGTCGCACCGGCCGGGGGTGAGCTCGACCGGCGCCTCCAGCCGTTGCTCGCCGGCTTTCAGCACGCCCATCGGCCTGTTTCGCGGGGTGGCGATGTAGTGGGTGGTGCCGCCCATGTCGTTCAGCGCGACCTCACCCGGCCCGCGCCTGGTGACCACCAGGCTCCCGCGCATGACCTTGCCCGACTCCTTCCAGTCCGGGCCGAACTCGATGCTCACCGCCTGCTTGATGAGGAACTCGGAGCATTCGTCGCGCAACAGCCTGGTGAGCAGGGGGTCGGGGTGCGGCACGTCGAAGACGACTCTGTGCGGCTGCTGCGAGCCGGTGGCGACGTGGGCCACGACGGTGGCGGGGCGGAGCTCGGGCAGGTCGCCGGTGGAGCAGTTGGCGGCGCCGTACGGGATGGGCAGGTCTGTGCGCTCGGTCTTGCCGATGACGGCGTCGGCCCGTCGCGGCGGGAGGGTCTTGAAGGACTCCGTGACGAGCTGGACGTCAGCGAAATAAACAGGTGTTTCACTAGTATTTCGGACGGCCACTTGAAGCGCGTGCACCGGCTCGTCGGAACGCCATTGGGCCAAGGAGACCGACACGCCGGGAGGCGGTCCGGCCGGCGAGGGGGACGGCAGGGGAGAGGGTCCCTGGGCCGAACCGCAACCGGCGGCGAGGACGGTCAGCGCCAGGAGGGGCATAATGCGCTTCACCCGTCGCACATTAGGCGTCCTTACGCAGGTCCGTAAGTTGAGGAGTGATTACGACTCCGCATCCAAGTGCCGACAGTTCCCACGGGGACCTAGTTACAGTCCTTCACCATTTTGTACGTTTCCGTCATTCGATCGGGAACGCTCGGCGGTGCTGACGGATCCCGGCCTGGATTGAAGGAGACACTTCATGATCCGCATTGCTCCCGTGGGACGGGCGCTGGCTGTCGTGGCCGCCACGAGCCTCGCCCTGACAGCCTGCGGCGGTGGCGGCGGCGACACCGCCACGCAAACGTCCCAAAGCGCTGCGCCGGCCTCGTCCGCGCCCGCGGCGCAGGGGGACGGCACGCTCACCCTCGGCACGCTGCTGCCCCAGACCGGTTCGCTGGCATTCCTCGGCCCGCCCGAGTTCGCGGGTGTCGACCTGGCTCTCAAGGAGATCAACGAGGCCGGCGGCGTGCTCGGCAAGCCCGTGACCAAGTACGACACGGACTCGGGCGACACGACCACCAACATCGCCTCGCAGTCGGTGGACAAGCTGCTGGCGCAGAAGGCCGACGCCATCATCGGCGCCGCCTCCTCGTCGGTGTCGGAGTCGGTGATCGACAAGATCACGGGCGCCGGTGTGGTGCACTTCTCGCCGGCCAACACCTCCGACAAGTTCACCACCATCAGTGACAAGGGCCTGTACTTCCGCACCTCGCCGCCGGACAAGCTGCAGGGGCGTGTGCTTGGTGACCTCGTGGTGGCCGACGGCAACGACACGGTCGGCATCATGGCGATGCAGGACTCCTACGGCACCGGCCTGGCCGACCAGGTCCAGAAGACCGTCACCGACGGCGGCGCCGAAGTGGTCGAGCGCGTCGACTACGACCCGAAGGCGGCCGACTTCTCCGCCGACGTCGCCAAGCTCAAGGCCAAGAACCCGAAGGGCATCGTGCTCATCGGCTTCGAGGAGACGGCCAAGGTCGTCCAGGAGCTCGTCAAGCAGGGCCTGCCCGCCGACAAGCACAAGTGGTACATGGTGGACGGCAACACGTCCAACACGAACTACATCAAGATGCCCAAGGGCACGCTCGAGGGCGTCAAGGGCACCATCCCCGGCGCCGCGGCTCCGGAGGAGTTCCAGAAGAAGCTGCTGTCGGTCAACAAGGACCTCGAGGACTTCAGCTACGCCCCCGAGTCCTACGACGCGGCCAACCTGATCGCGCTGGCCGCCGAGGCCGCCAAGAGCGACGCGGGCGTCGACATCGCGGCGAAGCTGATGGAGGTCAGCAAGGGCGGCGAGAAGTGCACCAGCTTCAAGGCCTGCGTCGACCTGCTGAAGGCCGGCAAGGACATCGACTACGAGGGCGTCAGCGGCCCGGTCGAGTTCAACGAGGCCGGTGACCCGGCCGTCGCCACCATCGGCATCTACCAGTACGGCGACGACAACAAGTACGCCACCAAGGCGCTGGAGTACCGCACCGGCAACATCGCCGGCTAGCCGGTCACCAGAACCACCGCGAGGGGCCCGGTCGTCCGCGACCGGGCCCTTTGGCGTGCGCTCAACGCATGGCGTCGAGCGCACGCGCGGCCCACGTGTGGCCCCCTGCGGCCCCCCTGCGGCCCCCTGCGGCCCCACGTGCGCTCCAGCGGGCCTCATCGGCAGCCGGCCACGATCCGGTCGGCCGCCTGCCGGTAGCGCTTCAGCAGCGCCACCTGCCGCTCCCTGGGCACGTCGTTCCTGGACAGGCTCGCGGTCGTCGTCCTGACGGTCTCCACGGCCTCCTGGAGCGAGCCGGGCAGCCTGGGGCCGAACTCCCGCGTGGTGCCGTGCACCTCCGCCAGGCGGCCCGTCAGGGCGTCCTCGAACGTCTGCCGCTCCTCCTGGCCGGCCGGCCCCAGCATGAGGCCCGCGTACCCGATGGAGGAGACCACGCGGGCGCACGGGCTGTCGGCGGGGTCGCCGCCGGTGCTGAACTTCTCGGCCGAGGAGGCGTCGTCCTGGCACCCGACGAGCAGGACGGGCAGTATGAGCGCGACTGTCGCCAAACGTTTCACATCGGGTATTAAAAAGCAGCGAAGGGGCCCCTCGGGAGGAGCCCCTTCGCCTTCTCGACCGTTTCGTTACCCGCGAACTACCGGAGAACTACCGGCCAACGCGGTCCTCCGTCATGCCTTGGCCAGCGTCCCGAGGTAGAGCTCGATGACCTTGGGGTCGTTGGCGAGCTGCTGCCCGGTGCCGGTGTAGGCGTTGCGGCCCTGGTCGAGCACGTAGCCGCGGTGGCAGATCTGCAGGCAGCGGCGCGCGTTCTGCTCCACCATGATCACCGTCACGCCGGCCTTGTTGATCTGCTGGGCCTGGATGAACACCAGGTCCTGCAGCTTGGGCGACAGACCGGCCGACGGCTCGTCGAGCAGCAGCACCGAGGGCTCGGTCATCAGGGCCCTGGCCATGGCCACCATCTGCCGCTCACCGCCGGACAGGGAGCCGGCGCGCTGCTTGCGCCGCTCCGCGAGCGCGGGGAACAGCTCGGCCACGAACTCGAAGCGCTCCTTGAACTTCCCCGGCACCTGGTAGGCGCCCATCTCGAGGTTCTCCTCGATGGTGAGGCTGGGGAAGACGTTGTTGGTCTGCGGCACGTAGCCGACGCCGCGGGAGACCAGCGAGTGCGCCTTCATGTTCGTGATGTCCTCGCCCTTGAGCAGGACCTTGCCGCTGCGGATGTTGACCAGGCCGAACATGGCCTTGAGCAGGGTCGACTTCCCGGCGCCGTTGGGGCCGATGATGCCGATCAGCTCGGCCTGCTTCACGTACAGGTCGGAGCCGTTGAGGATGTTGACGCCCGGCAGGTAGCCGGCGATCAGCTCGTCGCAGCGCAGCACCGCGTCCTCGGCCCCGGCCAGGTGGGCGGAGCGGTCGGTGACGGCCGCCTTCGACTCGGCCGGCTCTTCGGCGTTCACTTCTGCGTCTCCTCCTCGATTTCGGCCTCCAGAGCGGCCTCAGCCTCCTGCAGCTGAGACTCCAGCTCGGTGTCCGAGAGCGGAGCGTCGTGGTGGGCGCCCAGGTAGGCGTCGATCACGCGCTCGTCCGACATGATCGTCGAGGGCGGGCCCTCGGCGATGACGGCGCCCTGGGCCATGACGATCACCCAGTCGCTGATGTCGCGGACCATGTCCATGTCGTGCTCGACGAACAGCACCGTCATGCCCTGCTCGCGCAGGTCCTTGACGTGGCCGAGCAGCGACTGCGTCAGGGCCGGGTTGACGCCCGCCATGGGCTCGTCGAGCATGACCAGCTCGGGCTCGACCATGAGCGCGCGGGCCATCTCCAGCAGTTTGCGCTGGCCGCCGGAGAGCGACCCGGCGAAGTCCTCGCTCTTGGCGTCCAGCTTGAAGCGGACGAGCAGCTCCTCGGCACGCTGGGTGATCTCGTCCTCCTGGCCGCGCCAGAAGCTGGGGATCATGGCCCGCCAGAAGCTCTCGCCCTTCTGCTTCTGGGCGCCCAGGCGCATGTTCTCCAGCACCGTCAGGCGCGACAGCGCCTTGGTGAGCTGGAACGTGCGCACCATGCCGTTCCTGACGACCTTGTGCGCGGGGACGCCGTTCATGGACCGGCCGTTGAACGTCCACGCGCCGGAGTCGGCCGTGTCGAAGCCGGTGAGCTGGTTGAAGAAGGTGGTCTTGCCCGCCCCGTTGGGGCCGATCAGCGCGGTGATGGAGCCCCGCTGGATCTCGACGTGCTCCACGTCGACGGCGGTCAGGCCGCCGAAGCGGCGCACGACCTTGTCGACCACGAGGATGGGGTCGGGCTTGGGCACGCCCGGCTCGCGCGGCATGTCCTTGAACGCGGCCAGCGCGGACGCCTTCCTGCTGGCGGTCATCGTGTCATCGGGCATTGATGGCGATCTCCCTCTTGTCCCCGAAGATGCCCTGTGGCCGGATGACCAGCAACAGGATGAATCCGAGACCGACCAGGGCGTACCGGATGGGGCCTACCTGGGTGGTGGTCATGAACGGGATGAACCCGTTGCGGACCAGCTCCGCGAGGGTGTTGCCGACGAAGACGAACAGCACCCAGAAGACCATCGCACCGACGACGGGCCCGAAGACGCGGGCCGCGCCGCCGAGGATGACGATGGTGTAGGCGAAGAAGGTCATCTCGGTGCCGAAGATGTCGGGCTGCACGGCGCCGTTGTAGAGGCCGTAGAAGAAGCCGGCCAGGCAGCCGATGATGCCGCCCAGCATAAGCGACTGCATCTTGTACGAGAACACGTTCTTGCCCAGGGCGCGTACAGCGTCCTCGTCCTCGCGGATGGCCTTGAGCACGCGGCCCCACGGGCTCTTCATCAGCAGGTAGACGACGAGGCAGCTGAGCAGCACCACGGTCCAGCCGACGGTGAGGAACCAGATGACCCGCTCGTCGAAGCCGAACGGGCCGACGCCGTAGTGGCCGGGCGGGAACGGGTTCATGGCGTAGAAGTCGCCGGTGAAGCCGCGCCGGCCGTCGGAACCGCCGAAGATGTCCTTGAAGTACACCGAGCGGAACACGAGCCGGACGATCTCGGCGGCGGCGATGGTGACGATCGCCAGATAGTCGGCGCGCAGCTGCAGCGTCGGGATGCCCAGCAGGAGCGCCAGGATCGCCGCTGCCGCCAGGCCGATCACGATGCCCATCCAGAACGGCAGGTTCATGACGGTGACGGCGACGGCCAGGCCGTAGCCGGCTACGGCCATGAACGCGGCCTGGCCGAAGTTGAGCAGGCCGGTGTAGCCGAAGTGGATGTTGACGCCGATCGCGGCCAGGCCGTAGACGACGGACTCCCAGCCGATGGCGGCGTGAACGGTGGTGGTGATGATCGTGAGCCAGTCCATGGTTACCCCCGTCACCCGATCCGCTCGCGGCGGCCCAGGATGCCCTGCGGCCTGAAGAGAAGCACGATGATCAGTACGGCCAGCGCGCCGACGGACTTCAGCTCCGGCGGCACCCACAGGGTGGACACCTGGATGAAGATGCCGACCACGAGCGAGCCGACCAGGGCGCCGAAGGCCGTGCCGAGCCCGCCGAGCGTGACGCCCGCGAAGATGAGCAGCAGGATGTCCTGGCCCATGGTGAACTTCAGCGACTGCGACAGGCCGAGCATGATGCCGGCCAGCGCGGCGATGGCGGAGCCCGAGGCCCAGATGATGCGGATGATGCGGTCGACGTTGATGCCGGAGGAGGCGGCCAGGGCCGGGTTGTCGGCCACGGCGCGCGCCGCCTTGCCGGTGCGGGTCTTCATCAGGGCGATGCCCACGACGATCAGGACCGCCAGCTCGATGCCGATGGCCCAGAGGTTCTTGGGCGCGGCGCTGATCGGGCCGATCTCGATGCCGGCCTGGGTGTTGTAGTCGGTGTAGCTGTCGGTCTGCGCCCCGAAGAAGAACTGGATGAGGTTGCGCAGCAGGATCGCGACGCCGATCGAGATGATCATCATGGCGATGGTCCCGGTGCCGCGCTTGCGCAGCTGCCCCCAGAACAACCGGTCCTGGCCGTAGCCCAGGGCTCCCGAGACGATGATCGCGATGATCGCGGCCGGGATGAGCTGGAGGCCGAATCCGACGTTGAAGGCGTAGGCGATGACGGCTCCGAGCGTGATCAGCTCGCCGTGGGCGAAGTTGGTCAGGCCGGTGGTGCCGTAGATGAGCGACAGGCCGAGCGCGCCGAGGGCGATGATCAGGCCGAGGTTGACGCCCTCGAAGGTCAGCTGGGCCGCCTGCTCCCAGAACGTGCTCTGCCCGGTGTCCTCAGGGGCCGCCCCGGGGGCTGCCTTGGGCTGCAGCGCGAACAGCACGGTGGAGCAGTTGCCCTCGTAGACGGTCGGCGTGCGGACGTTGCTGCCGCCGCGGACCTCGGAGTTCGCCGGCAGGCTGCTGGGATCCAGGGTGACCTTGTACTTGCCCGGATCCTTGACCTGAACGTCCCACGTGCCTTGTGCGTTACTCGTTACCTCCTGGACGGGTTGTCCGCCTTCGGTGGTGACAGAGATCTTGGCGCCGTTCACTGGCTGGCCTTGGAGTTTGAGTGTTCCCCTCAGTCCCTGACAGTCGGCCGGATCCGCATGGGCGGGCACGGCCAGCAGGAAGATGAGTCCACCCAGGAAGGCCGTGAACGCGATCACGGCTCTGCGCAATGGTGCTCCCTCGAAAGTAAGTCAAGGCGGGGTTGTACCCCTCCATCTCGACACGCGCGCATCGCAGGCACAACTGGGATGCAATGGCGGGAGCCTATTCTGGTGCCGCCCGTTTCAGTATCGTTCGTCACCAATTAGAGACATGTGTGTGTCACTGATGTGAGCAAACGTCGAGCCAGGTCAGGGGCTAAATCGGGCTTGACGCCTGGCGCTTCGACGGAACGAATCGGTAACGATCGCGGGGGAACGCGACGAGCCCGCGGGGTGGCCTTTGGGGCCGTGTCCGGTCTCATCCCTCTACGTGCGCGGAAGACCTCCGCGTACGCGGGGCCGGACACGTTTTCTACTAAGCCTCCCCGCGGGCTCTGGTGAAACAACCGTAGCGACCCGCGGGGGGCATGCGCAAAGGGTCGGTGAAAGTGACGTAAGGGTCAGCGGTCACGCAACATGCACGTGAGCCGCGCCGTGCAGACCCGCCGCCCCTGATCGTCGGAGATCTCGATGTCGTACGTCGCCAGACTACGGCCTCCGTGCAGCCTGGTCGCGATCCCCGTGACGTGGCCCGAGGTCGCCGAGCGGTGATGGGTGGCGTTCAGCTCGATGCCGACGGCGATGCGGTCGGGACCCGCGTGCACGGCCGCGCCCACCGAGCCCAGCGTCTCGGCCAGCACCGCCGAGGCCCCGCCGTGCAGCAGCCCGTACGGCTGGGTGTTGCCCTCGACCGGCATCCGGCCCACGACCCGCTCGGGGCCGGCCTCGAGGAACTCGATGCCCATCCGGTCGGCCAGCGTGCCCTCGTGCAGGTCGTTGAACAGGGAGGCATCGAGCGGATGGTCCAGGGGATCGGTCTGCGTCAAGGGGACGCCTCCACTCTTTCGAGCTCAGGTTTTCTGTCGCAGACGCAGACTAGGCTGCGTACGTGCCGAAGAGTGAAGTGACCCCCAGCCGCCCGTGCCTGCTGCTGCTTGACGGGCATTCCCTGGCCTATCGCGCGTTCTACGCGCTCAAGGACGCCAACCTGATGACCACCGACGGTCAGCACACCGAGGCGGTCTACGGGTTCACCTCGATGCTGACCAACATCCTGCGCGACGAGCGGCCCACGCACGTCGCGGTGGCCTTCGACCGGTCGGAGCCGACGTTCCGGCACGAGGAATACGCCGACTACAAGGCCAACAGGAGTGAGACGCCCGAGGACTTCCGCGGTCAGATGCAGCTCATCTACGAGCTGCTCGTCACGCTGCGCGTGCCGCACCTGTCCAAGGCCGGCTTCGAGGCCGACGACCTCATCGCCACGCTGGCCACCCGCGCCGCCGCCGAGGGCATGGACGTCCTCATCGTCACCGGCGACCGCGACGCGCTGCAACTGGTCGACGAGCACGTCACCGTGCTGATGACCCGGCGCGGCATCAGCGACATGACCCGCTTCACGCCCGAGGCGGTCGAGGAGAAATACGGCCTCACCCCCGCGCAATACCCCGACTTCGCCGCCCTGCGCGGCGACCCCAGCGACAACCTGCTCAGCATCCCCAGTGTGGGGGAGAAGACCGCGGCCAAGTGGGTGCGCGAGTTCGGCTCGCTGACCGCGCTCGTCGACCGCGTCGACGAGGTCAAGGGCAAGGTCGGCGACAAGCTGCGCGAGCACGTCGCCCAGGTGCTGATGAACCGGCGGCTGACCGAGCTGCTGCGCGACGTCCCGCTGGAGGTGGAGCTGGGCGACCTCGTCCAGGGCGCCTGGGATCGCGAGGAGATCAACAAGCTGTTCGACACCCTGCAGATCCGCGGCGAGCTGCGCGAGCGGGTCTTCAAGGTGCTCGGCACCGGCGAGCAGGAGCCCGAGCAGGGCTTCGAGGTCGAGACCGTGCTGCTCGGCCCCGACCGGGTCCAGGGGTGGCTCTCCGCCCTGCCCGAGGGCCGCGCCGGGCTCGCCTTCAAGGGCGTCTACGGCAGCGGCACCGGCCGCATCGACGGCATCGCCATCGCCTCGCCCGACGGCACCGCCGCCTACATCGACCCCGTCAAGCTCACCGAGGCCGACGAGGCGGCCCTGCGCGCCTGGCTGGGCGACGAGACCAGGCCCAAGGCCGTCCACGACGCCAAGGGGCCCATCCTGGCTCTCTGGGGTCAGGGCATGGAGCTGCGCGGGCTGAGCTGCGACACCGCGCTGGCCGCCTACCTCGCCATGCCGGGGCAGCGCACGTTCGCCCTCGAAGACCTCGCCCGCCGCTACCTCCACCGCGACCTGCGGGCCGAGGAGGAGCCGAGCGGGCAGGCCGCGCTGTTCGGCGACGACGAGGACGCCCCGGCCAAGGACCTCGCGCTGCGCGCCCACGCCGTGCTCGAGCTGGCCGAGAGCCTGGAGACCTTCCTGGCCGGGCGCGGCGGCACCCAGCTGCTGGCCGACGTGGAGCTGCCGCTGCTGTCGGTGCTGGCCGAGATGGAACGCGCGGGCATCGCCGTCGACAGCGCCTACTTCACCGGTCTTGAGGCCGAGTTCGGCGCCGCGGTCAAGCACGCAGTCGAGGAGGCCCATCGCTCGGTCGGCGAGCAGTTCAACCTGGGCTCGCCCAAGCAACTGCAGGAGATCCTGTTCACCCGGCTCAACCTGCCCAAGACCAAGAAGATCAAGACCGGCTACAGCACCGACGCCGACCAGCTCGCCTGGCTCGCCACCCAGACCGAGCACGAGCTGCCGACGATCATGCTGCGCCACCGCGACCAGCAGAAGCTGCGCACCACCGTCGAGGGCCTGATCAAGGAGATCTCCGACGACGGGCGCATCCACACCACGTTCAACCAGATCATCGCCGCCACCGGCCGGCTGTCGTCCGAAAAGCCCAACCTGCAGAACATCCCGATCCGCACCGCCGAGGGCCGCCGCATCCGGCAGGGCTTCACGGTCGGCGAGGGCTACGAGACGCTGCTGACCGCCGACTACAGCCAGATCGAGCTGCGCATCATGGCCCACCTGTCCGGCGACGAGTCGCTGATCGCCGCGTTCGAGTCCGGCCACGACTTCCACCGAGCCACCGCCGCCCGCGTCTTCGACCTGCCGCCCGAGCAGATCGACGGCGAGCTGCGGGCCCGCATCAAGGCGATGAACTACGGCCTGGCCTACGGGTTGTCCGACTTCGGGCTGTCCGGGCAGCTCAACATCCCGGTGGCCGAGGCGCGGGCGCTGAAGGAGGAATACTTCCAGGAGTTCGGCGGCGTGCGTGACTTCCTGCACGCCATCGTCTCCCAGGCGCGCACCGACGGCTACACCGAGACGATCATGGGCCGCCGCCGCTACCTGCCCGACCTCACCAGCGACAACCGCCAGCGGCGCGAGATGGCCGAGCGGATGGCGCTCAACGCGCCGATCCAGGGCTCGGCCGCCGACATCATCAAGGTCGCCATGCTCCACGTGCACCAGGCGATCCGCGAGGAGAGGCTGGCCTCCCGGATGCTGCTGCAGGTGCACGACGAGCTCGTGTTCGAGGTGGCGCCGGGCGAGCTGGAGACGCTCAAGCAGCTCGTCCGCGACCAGATGAACGCCGCCTACACCCTGCGGGTGCCGCTGGAGGTCTCCGTGGGCGTCGGGCGTACGTGGGAGGACGCGGGCCACTGAGCCCGGCGGGCTGTTTGAGCCTGTGGCGGTGGGCCGCTTGAGGCGGCGGTGAGGTGACGGTGGCGCGCCGCCGGTCATGACGGCGGGCCACCGGGTCCTGGCGGCCGGGCGGGCGGCTTCTGCACTAGTCTGGAGCGGATTTCACCGATCGGCCGGGAGTTCTGTGCGGCTACCAGCTTCCCTCATGCGCATCATTGGGCTGGCGAACGTGGTGGTGATCTCGATCGCCATCGTCGGGCTGAGCCTCTTACCCGGCGAGCCGCGGCCGCACGCCGAGCCCCGTGAGACGGCCACCGTCGGGGGCGGCGACGAAGGCGCCCGGCCGCCCGCCACGCCCACCCCCGTCGGCCTGCCGCCCGGCGGGGTCTCCACGCCGGAGTTCGCCCGCCAGGTGCACGCCAACGAGGCGGGGCTGGTGCCGGTCCTGATGTACCACCGCATCCTGGCCAAGCGGCTCGCCTCGCTCGACCGCACGCCCGCCCAGCTCAGGAAGGAGCTGGAGAAGCTGGCCAAGCGCGGCTACGTGCCGATCACCGCCAGGGAGTTCGTCCGCGGCGAGATCCACGTGCCGGCGGGCAAGTTCCCGGTCGTGCTGACGTTCGACGACGGACATCCCAGCCACTTCGGGCTGGACGCCCACGGCAACCCCCGGCCCGACACGGCCGTCGGCGTCATCCACGACGTCGCCTCGCGCTATCCCGGCTTCCGGCCGGTCGCCACGTTCTGGGTCAACAAGGAGCCGTTCGGGCTGCGTGACCGTGACTCCCAGGCGGCCGCCGTACGGTGGCTGACCGAGCACGGCCACGAGGTGGCCAACCACACCTGGACCCACCCCAACCTGCGCGTGCTCAAACGCAAGAAGGTCCGCGAGCAGATCGTCAGGATCGAACGGCTGCTGAAGAAACTCGGCGCGCCGCCGTCGGAGACCATGGCCCTGCCGTACGGATCCATGCCGCGAGGCAAGAAGTCCGCCAGAAGCGGATCATGGGACGGTACGAGGTATGATTTCGCGGGCGTGTTCCTCGCGGGAGCCGAGCCGTCACTTTCGCCCTACGCGAAAAAGTTCGACCGTGGTGCGATCCAGCGCATCCAGAGCAACGGCAAGAAGGGCGAGTGCCGCAAGTGGTGCTCGCAGTACTGGCTCGACTGGCTGGACAGGCACCCTGGTGAGCGCTATGTCAGCGACGGCGATCCGGACCGGATCTCCATCCCGGAGAAACGACGCGGTAATATCGTCGCCAAGCGAGGGCTCCAGGTCATCGCCTACTGAGTCCTCCCCGGATTGACCCAGTGGCGATGGTCTCATATGCTGATCGCTGCGCTGTGGGCTCGCGCGCGCCTCAGACGGAGCGGGCTCGCGCTCGGTCACGTCGATGTCGTAATTCCTCGGCTTGATGCGGAAGAGGGCCTGCCGCGCATCCGCCACATCGACATCCTGTCCGCGTTCGGAGCAATTCCACACATGACGTCCAGCACTGAGGCCACCTCGAGCACCCCGCAGGTAGCGGTCAACGACATCGGGTCCGAGGAAGCCTTCCTCGCGGCGATCGACGAGACCATCAAGTATTTCAACGACGGCGACATCGTCGAGGGCACCGTCGTCAAGGTCGATCGAGACGAGGTTCTTCTCGATATCGGCTACAAGACCGAGGGAGTCATCCCCTCGCGCGAGCTTTCGATCAAGCACGATGTCGATCCTGCTGACGTCGTGGAAGTCGGAGAGCACGTCGAAGCCCTCGTCCTCCAGAAGGAGGACAAGGAGGGCCGGCTGATCCTGTCCAAGAAGCGCGCTCAGTACGAGCGGGCCTGGGGCACGATCGAGAAGATCAAGGACGAGGACGGCATCGTCACCGGCACCGTCATCGAGGTCGTCAAGGGCGGCCTCATCCTCGACATCGGCCTGCGGGGCTTCCTGCCCGCGTCCCTCGTCGAGATGCGCCGGGTCCGCGACCTGCAGCCGTACGTCGGCCGCGAGCTCGAAGCCAAGATCATCGAGCTCGACAAGAACCGCAACAACGTGGTTCTGTCGCGCCGCGCCTGGCTGGAGCAGACGCAGTCCGAGGTCCGCCAGACGTTCCTCAACACCCTCCAGAAGGGGCAGGTCCGCAAGGGCGTCGTCTCCTCGATCGTCAACTTCGGTGCGTTCGTGGACCTCGGCGGCGTCGACGGTCTGGTCCACGTGTCCGAGCTGTCCTGGAAGCACATCGACCACCCGTCCGAGGTGGTCGAGGTGGGCCAGGAGGTCACGGTCGAGGTCCTCGACGTCGACATGGAGCGCGAGCGCGTCTCCCTGTCGCTCAAGGCCACCCAGGAAGACCCGTGGCAGCAGTTCGCCCGCACCCACCAGATCGGCCAGGTCGTGCCGGGCCGCGTCACCAAGCTGGTGCCGTTCGGCGCGTTCGTCCGGGTCGAGGAGGGCATCGAGGGCCTGGTCCACATCTCCGAGCTGGCCGAGCGCCACGTGGAGATTCCGGAGCAGGTCGTCCAGGTCGGCGACGAGATCTTCGTCAAGATCATCGACATCGACCTCGACCGTCGCCGCATCAGCCTCTCGCTGAAGCAGGCCAACGAGGGCGTCGGCACCGAGGTCGAGTTCGACCCGACCCTCTACGGCATGGCGGCCACGTACGACGACCAGGGCAACTACATCTACCCCGAGGGCTTCGACCCGGAGACCGGGGAGTGGCTCGAGGGCTTCGACAAGCAGCGCGAGGACTGGGAGCGGCAGTACGCCGAGGCCCAGACCCGCTTCGAGGCCCACAAGAAGCAGATCGAGGAGGCCCGCAAGGCCGAGGCGGAGGCCGGCGAGGCCGCTCCCTCGTCCTACAGCGGCGAGACGCAGGCCCCGCAGGGCGGCTCCTCCTCGTCGGCTCCGGCCAGCGGCGCGCTCGCCTCTGACGAGGCGCTCGCGGCTCTGCGCGAGAAGCTCGCGGGCGGCCAGAGCTGAGGTCCCTGACCTCGGCCGCCTGAGGCACCGCTAGAAACGAAAGGCCCCGCATCCGTGCGGGGCCTTTCGCGTTTCCTGCCGGATCCTCTCTCGCGTGCCCGTACGGGAAACGTTCCGAGCCTTTTGCGTGCCTGCCGCATGACTTGTTGCGGTGCCTCCACGGGAAAAACCGCCGCGCGAAGACGGGTGACGCGGAAGCGGGCTTTCCGCAAGGTCTTCTACCGTCACCGGCATGGACGAGATCAACCCCTTCCGTATCGATATCCCGCAAAGCGACCTCGACGACCTGCGCGAACGGCTGCGGCGCACCCGGTGGGCGGCGCAACTGCCCGGCGGCTGGAGCAGAGGCGTGCCCGTGGCGTACCTGCGGGACCTGGCCGGCTACTGGGCCGACGGGTTCGACTGGCGCGCCCAGGAGGCCAGGCTGAACGCGTTCGCGCAGTTCACCACCACCATCGACGGCCAGCCCATCCACTTCGCGCACGTGCGCTCACCCGAGCCGGACGCGCTGCCGCTGATCATGACGCACAGCTGGCCGAACTCCGTCGCCGAGTTCCTCGACGTCATCGGGCCGCTCACCGACCCGCGCGGGCACGGGCTCGACCCCGGCATCGCCTTCCACGTCGTGGCCCCGTCGCTGCCCGGCTTCGGCTTCTCGCCGTTCCCCGGCCCCGCCGACGAGCGGCCGTGGAGCGTCGACCGCGTGGCCCGCACCTGGGCGGAGCTGATGCGCCGGCTCGGGTACGAGCGCTACGGCGCGCACGGCAACGACGCGGGCGCGCTGGTCACCCCGCGGCTGGCCGCCCTGGCCCCCGAGCACGTGGCCGGCTCGCTCATCACGGCCGGGCTAGGCATCCCCACCGGCGACCCGGCGGAGCTGGAGGGGCTCTCCGACGAGGAGCTGGCCGAGCTGAAGGAGCTGACCGCGTGGATGGGGCAGGGCAGCGGGTACGGGCCGTACCTGGCCGCCAGGCCGCAGACGCTCGCGTACGGGTTCGCCGACTCGCCGGTGGCGCAGCTGGCGTACCTGGTGGAGCGGTACAAGGAGTTCGACGGCTGGGGATCGGGGGCCGAGCCGATCGACCGGGACCTCGTGCTGACCAACGCCGCCCTGTACTGGCTGACGGAGACCGGCGGCTCCTCGTCGTGGACGTACTACGAAGGGGCGGCCGGGCTGCCCGCCGACCAGCGCGCCGTGCCGACCGGGGTGACGCACGGAGGGCCCGCGGCGATGCGGCGGATCGCGGAGCGCGGGAACGACATCGTCTATTGGGGGACGGCGCAGAGCCCCAGTCACATGGTGGCCATGGCGGCACCCGGCCCGCTGGTGGACGGCATACGCGCATTTTTCCGGATAGTTCGCTGAGGGGTGGCGAGATTTTACCCACCGCTCTTTGCAAGGCTCTGACCTGCGGGGTTGAGTCCTGGGAGACTGTCGTCCTGCTGTTGGTCACGACTTTCTCGGGGGCTACGCGGTGGGTATGGTTCAGCGATCTCTCCGGGCTGCACCCCTCCGGCCGCTCCTTCTGACGGCCCTGGCGACGGCTCTGACAACGGCTCCGGCAATGCCGCCGGCCACCAGGGTTACGGTCGGCGCCGCTACGGCCTCGCCGCCGACCTCCGGTGCGGTGACCCGCAATCACGGGTCTTCCGGGCCGCAGGTGCGTGCCTCCGGGCTTGCCGGCATGCCCGTGGTGGCCGGGCTCTTTGGTGTGCCTGCGGCGGGCGGGCTCGTGGGTGTACCCGTGGTGGGCGGGCCTGGGGGAGCGCGGCCGTGGGTTTCTCCCTCGCCGCCGCCTTCGGGTGGTCTCGTGGGCGACGGGAGCGGGGTGGTGTGGCGCGACTGCGGTGACGGGTTGCAGTGCGCGAAGCTGTCCGTGCCCGTGGACTGGGCCGCTCCGCGCGGTCCCCGTACCGAGGTCGACGTGGCCAGGATGCCCGCGCGTGACCCCGCCCGCAGTCTGGGCCCGCTGGTGGTGAACATCGGTGAGGACTCCACCGTCCAGGGTGTGCGTGCCAGGCCCGACACCGTCAGCGAGCTGGCGCGGTGGTTCGATGTCGTGTTCGTCGAGGGGCGCGGGTTCGGTGACCGGGGGAGCGCCGCCATGGTGCGGTGCTCCGTGCCGCCGCCCGACCCGCGCCGGATCCAGCTCGTCCCCGGCCCGGCCGCCTGGCGCGCCTACGCCCGCGACAACGCCGCCTACGACCGCAGTTGCCGGGTCGCCGCCGGTCCCGCGTACGCCGGCTTCACCTCCTGGCAGGTGGCGCACGACCTCGACGCCCTGCGCGCCGCGCTCGGCCAGGACCGGCTGCGGTACTTCGGCAACGCGTACGGGGCGGTGTACGGGCGGGCGTACGCGGAGCTGTTCCCGCGCCGGGTCGGGCGGATGTACCTGGAGGGGCTGCCCGACCACCCCGGGACCGGCCTGGGACGGCGGTTGATCGCCCACGCCCGCGCGGCCGAGCGCCGGCTGTCGGCCTTCGGCGACTGGTGCGCCAACCAGCCGGGCTGCCCCCTCGCGGACGACGACGCCGTGGCGGTGCTCGACGCCCTCCTCGAACGAGCACCGTCGGCCGCGAACCCGTCCGGCCGGCTGGGCCAGGCGGGTCCGGGGCAGGGGAGGGGTGTGGTGAGCGGCTACCAGGTGGTGGCCGCCGTGCTCGCCGGGCTCACCCCGCAGCGCTGGCCGGAACTGGCCCGGGCGCTGGCGGCGGCCGAGGCGGGTGACCTGCGCGCGCTGGCCGCGATGGCGTCCGTGTCACGCGCGGCGGAACCGGGGACGGTGGCCCGCTCGACGTGGTGCCACGACTTCATGCCCGTCGTGCCCGGCTACCGGCGTTTCCTGGCGATGGAGTCACGCCTGCGCGCCGTGGCCCCGCGCGTCGGCTGGCTGACCGGCCGCCACGAGCTCGCCCGCTGCCTGGGCCTGCGCCCCCTCCCACCCCGCCCCGCGACACCGGCCACAGCGATGGACGAGGGCCAGGGGAGTGCCACCGGGCGCGAAGACACCACGGCGCGGATGACGGCGCCCGGGATCGGGGGCCCGACGGTGCGGGTGCCGGCCGGGGGCGACCGCTCTGCGGTGCGGCGGGTGACGCCTGGAGACGAGGGCTCTGTGATGCCGGTGACGTCTGGCGACGAGGGCTTCGCTTTGCCGGTGTGGGCGGCTGAGGGTGAGAGATTCGTGGTGCCGGTGGTGGCTGCGGGGAGGTCGTCGGTGCTGGTCGGGATCGGCATGCTGGATGCGGGCAATCCGCCCGCCGCCGCTGCCAGGGCGGCCAGGCGGATCCCCGGGGCGAGGGTGCTGTGGCACGGCGACGGTCAGGACGCGTACCTGCTGCAGGGGGCCGGCAAGCTGCGTGCCGCGTGCCTGCGTGCCCGCGTCCACGGCTACCTCGTCAACGGCGTGCTGCCCAGGCCGCGCACCCTGTGCCCCGGAGAGCTCACAGCCGGGCGCTTCCACTGAGGCGAGCGCGCGGTCGGGCGTATCCCCCTGAGATAGGGTGCTGGACGTGGTGATCGAACGGGCGGTGGCGGCGGACGCGGGCGAGATCCTCACCCTGCAGCGGGCGGCTTACGTCAGCGAGGCGCAGCTCTACGGAGACCCGTACATCCCGCCGCTGGTCGAGTCGCTGGAGCAGGTGCGCAAGGTCATCGAGAGCGCGGTCGTGCTCAAGGCGCTCGACGGAGCCCGGATCGTCGGCGCGGTGCGCGGGCAGATGTCCGGCGCGACCTGCCTGGCCGGCCGCCTCGTCGTCGCTCCCGACCGGCAAGGTCAGGGGGTGGGTACGGCGCTGCTGCGCGCGTTGCACGAGCAGGTGCCGGAGGCGACGGCGTTCGACCTGTTCACCGGTCACCTGTCGGAGGGAAACCTGCGGCTCTACCGCCGTCTGGGCTATCGGGAGACGAGCCGCGAGCGGATGGACGACCACCTGACGATGGTCTACCTGCGCCGGACGCCGGAGGGAGCCCTTCCGCCTCGATGACGACGATCGATCTCTCGTGATGGACCCGCGCGCCCCGAGGGTGGATAGGCTGCAACGGTGCTGAAAATCGGGCTTACCGGCGGCATCGGCTCCGGCAAGAGCGAGGTGTCCAAGCGGCTGTCGGCCAAGGGCGCGATGGTGATCGACGCCGACAAGATCGCGCGTGAGGTGGTCGAGCCCGGTACGCCGGGCCTGGCCCGGGTGGTGGCCACGTTCGGCGAGGAGATGCTCCGCCCGGACGGCTCGCTCGACCGGGAGCGGCTCGGCTCCGTGGTGTTCGCCGACTCCGAGCGGCTGGCGGCGCTCAACGCGATCGTCCACCCGCTGGTCGGGGAGCGGGTGGCGCAGTTGCAGCGGGATGCCGACGACGACACGATCATGGTCTACGACGTGCCGCTTCTGGTGGAGAACAAGCTGGCGCCGATGTACGACGTGATCATCGTCGTCGACGCGCCGGACGAGCTGCGCATCAGGCGGCTGGCCGAATATCGCGGCATGCCGGAGGCCGACGCCAAGGCCCGCATCGCCGCCCAGGCGAGCCGGGAGGACCGGCTGGCCGCGGCCGACATCGTGATCCCGAACGACGGCCCGCTGGAGGAGCTGGACGAGCGGGTCGAGGAGGTCTGGGCCGAGCTGCTCCGCCGCGCAGCCCGCGGTTGACCGGGTCTGGGCCGGGCTGCTGAGGTGGCGGCCGCGGTCGAGCCGATTCGGGCCGGGTTCGCCGCACCGAGCCGCCCGCGCTGGAGCGAGTCCGGCCGTGCCGTCCGCCGGTTGACGGGATGACTTTCTTCCATGACCATCGGAAAGATCGTCCGACAAGGTTCGTGGAAGGACCCGCCGATGCCGCGCTCAACGCCCTGGCGTGCCGCCTTACTCGCCTTGACCCTCACCCTGAGCGTGATCGTCCCCGGGCTTCCGGCCGCCGCGGCGACGCAGTCGTTCCGCAACCCGGTCAACCCGTCGGCGGACCCGAGCCTGATGTACCACGCGGGCGACTACTACGTGGCCACCACGCGCGGCGACCGCATCGGCATCTGGCGCTCGTCCAGCCTGGCCACGCTGCTGGCCGCTCCCGAGCAGGTCGTCTGGCGCGACAGTGACGGCAGCCGCGACACCCAGATGTGGGCCCCGGCCTTCCGCCACGTCGGATCGCGCTGGTACATCTACTACACCGCCTCCGACGGCGTGGACGCCAACCACCGCATGTACGTGCTGGAGTCCGCCGGTGACGACCCCATGGGCCCGTACGCGTTCAAGGCCAAGATCGCCGACTTCGGCGAGTACGCCATCGACGGCGAGCCCATCACCCACAACGGCCAGTCCTACTTCGTCTGGACGGGGCCGGGACGCGGCATGGGCGGGCCCGCGCAGCTCTACATCGCCAGGATGAGCAACCCGTGGACGGTCACCGGCGGCCGGGTCTCGATCCCGGCCGACGGCGGCTGCGCGGAGGTGCGCGAGGGGCCGACGCCGCTCTACCGCAACGGCAGGACGTTCCTGACCTACTCCACCTGCGACACCGGCAAGCCCGACTACCAGCTCTGGATGAAGAGCATCGCCGACGGCGCCGACCCGATGGTGGCGGCGAACTGGCGGCAGCACGCCGGGCCGGTGTTCTCACGGAACGACGCGACGGGCGTGTGGGGGCCTGGCCACCACTCGTTCTTCCGCTCGCCCGACGGCACCGAGGACTGGATCGCCTACCACGGCAAGAACACGAGCACGTACACCTACGACTTCCGCACCACCCGGGTGCAGCGGTTCGGCTGGAACGCCGACGGCACCCCGGACTTCGGCCGGCCGCTCGCCGCGGGCGCCACGCAGCAACTGCCGTCAGGCGACCCGGGCGCGGCCACGTCGGTGATCAACGATTTCGATCCGCAGGTCGTCTACGCCGGCTCGTGGCAGTCCGGCTCGGGCTGCGGCAACCAGTGCTTCTGGAGCAACGACCACTGGAGCGGCCAGGCCGGCGCGACCGCGACGGTCAGTTTCACCGGCACCCGCGTGGCGCTGCTGAGCGTGCGCGACCGGGGCAACGGCATCGCGGCCATCTCCATCGACGGCGGCCCCGAGCAGCGCGTCGACTACTACAGCGGCATCCGGGTGGGCGAGCAGCTCAACTACCTGAGCCCGGTGCTGGCACCTGGCGCGCACACGCTGCGGGTGCGGGTGACCGGCGAGCGCAACCCCGCCTCGGGCAGCACGGTGATCAGCATGGACCGCGTCGAGATCTTCTGAGTCAGAAGGGGGAGTCGAGCGGCACCTGCCGTACGCCAGGCAGGTAGGGGTCGAGCTCGCCCAGCTCGAACCGCGACATCCCGACGACGTGCCAGAACTGCCCGGCGTAGTCGCCCTGCACCTTGTAGCGGCCGTCGGGCGCCAGGGCGGCCCAGCCCTCGGCCAGGCCGAGCAGGGTGGCCCGCCGTTCGCCGCCCTCCCAGAGGATGACCACGCCGTCGTCGCCGGCGCTGGCCAGCAGGTCGGAGACGGGGCTGTAGGCGACCGAGAGCACCCGGCGGGCGTGCCCGGCCAGGGAGTGGCGCGGCCGTCCCGTGGCGGTGTCCCAGACGCGTACGAGCAGGTCGTCGCCCCCTGTGGCCAGGTGGCGGCCGGAGGCGTCGAACGCCACGCTCCACAACCGCCCGCCGGCATGGGTGAGCGTGTGCAGCAGGCGCGGCTGCCACGGCTGGCCGGGGCGCAGCTCCCACAGCAGGGCCCGGCCGTCGTTGCCCGCGCTGGCGAGGTGGCGGCCGTCGGGGGAGAAGGCCACGGAGTAGACCCGGTCGGTGTGCCCCTCCAGGGTCGCCACCCGGCCGCCGGAGGCGACGTGCCACAGGCGGACGAGCTTGTCGTCGCAGCCGGTGGCCACGTAGCCGCCGTCAGGGCTGAACGCGATCGAGCGCACCCGCCCCCGGTGGTCGGTGAGGTGGCCCGCCAGCCGCCCGGTCGGGCGGTACCAGATGCGCACGCTGTCGTCGTCGTTGGCCGTGGCCAGCAGGTCGCCGCCGGGGCTGAACGCCTCGGCCCACACGTGCTCGGTCTCGGCGTGCAGCTCGCGCTCGTAGTCGCCGGTGGCGGCGTTCCAGAAGTGCACGCCGCCGTCGTTGCTGGCGGTGGCCAGCGTCGGCCCGGCCGGCGAGAACGACGCCGAGACCAGCCGGTCGGCGGTGCCGGTGAACTCGCGCACCCGCCGCGCCGTGCGCGGCTCCCACAGGCGCACGATGCCGTCGTTGCCGCTGGTGGCCAGCATCGTGCCGTCGGCGCTGAACCTGACCGAGGAGATCCGTCGCCCGTGGCCGCGCAGCACCCGCTGGCACTGGCCGCTGTCGGGGTCCCACAGGCGCACGGTGCCGTCGTTGCTGCTGGTGGCGAGCTGGCGGCCGTCGGGGCTGAACGCGAACGGCCAGACCGAGCTGCGGTGCCCGGTGAGCTCGATCCGCTGGCCGCCGCCGAGCCGCTGCAGGCGTACGGAGCCGTCGGAGTCGCCGGTCGCCAGCACCTGCCCGTCGGGGCTGAAGGCGACCTGGTAGACGGCCGCCGCGTGGGTGAGGTGCACGCCACGGGACTCGCCCGACGGGTCCCACAGGCGGACGCTGCCCGCCGTGTCGCCGGTCGCCAGCAGCGAGCCGTCGGGGGCGAAGGCCACGCAGTAGACGCTGCCCAGGTGGCCGTGCAGCTCGTGCAGCAGGCGCCAGGTTGTGGTGTCCCAGAGCCGGACGGTGCCCGCCTCGTCGCCGGTGGCCAGCAGCGAGCCGTCGGGGCTGTGGACGGCGCGGTAGACGCTGCCCCGGTGCTCGCCGAGGGTCTCGCGCACCTTGCCCGAGCGCAGGTCCCAGACCCGCACCACGCCCGCCGAGTCGCCGATGACCAGCGACGAGCGGCCGAAGGAGGCGGTGAAGACGGGAGCCTGGTGCCCGGCCAGCTCGTGCACGAGCCGGCCGGTGGCGCTCTCCCACACGCGGACGACGCCGTCGCCGCCGCCCGCGGCCACCAGCTCGCCCGAGGCGTCGAAGCGGACCGGCCAGACGCCGTCGGGGTGGCCGCGCAGGCCGCGCAGGGGCTCGCCGGTCATCGCGTCCCACAGCAGCACGTTGCCGTCGCTGGCGCCGGTGGCCAGCAGGCCGCCGGCGAACGTGACGGCGTACACCCGGCCCTGATGTCCCTGCAGTGTGCGCACGGGGGCGCCGCCCGCGCACAGCAGTACGCCGCCGTCCTCGTTGCCGATCGCGAGCGTGGAGCCGTCAGGGCTGTAGGCGATCGGCTCGGGCAGGCGGCTGGTCTGGAAGTGGTAGCCGTACGGGACGCCGATGCCGGCCGGCGCGAACTGCACCTCGACCGGCAGCCCCGGCAGCACGGCCGCGCCCGGCAGGTGCGGCAGCGTGCCGGTCACGTCGATCAGCGCGGCCCGGTGCCAGCGGGCGCCCTCGACCGCGGCGTCGCTCAGGTCGACCCGCGCCAGCCGCGCCCCCGACAGGTCGGCGCCGCGCAGGTCGGCCCCGGTGAGCTGGGCGCCGTCGAGCCGCGCGCCCACCAGCCTGGCTTCGCGCAGGGTCGCCCTGGACAGGTTGGTGCCCGCGAGCGTCGTCTCCGACAGGTCGGCGCCGGTGAGGTCGACCTCTCGCAGGTCTCTGGCCGACAGGTCCTCGCCCTTCAGGTTGGCGCCGCGCAGGTCGGTACGGGCGGGCGTGCGCAACCTGGCGGCGATCTTGACCGCGTTGGCCTTGGCCAGGTCGTCGGGCTGGGGATCGGCCACCCAGGCGCGCAGCGCGCGTACGTCGGCCAGGTCGCACAGGAACTCCACGGTCAGCGCCGACAGCGGCCGCAGCGACAGCAGCACCGGGTTGTCCAGGGTGGTGGCGATGTGGCGGGCGATCAGCCACTCCATCACCGACGCGTGGATGAACCCGAACATCCCCTCCTCAGTGCGGACCAGCAGGCTGCTCGAGCCCATCCGGAACGCGGCGTGGGCGGCCGAGAGCTGCCCGTCGGCCAGGTCGGTCAGCGTCTCGCCGATCTCGGTCAGCTCGTCCACGCCCAGCAGCGACTCGCCGCTCTCCCACAGCCGCACCGCCAGCGCCGTCACCACCCGCCACAGCTCCTCGACGGTCAGCGCCACCGCCGAGCCGGGGACCCGGGCCCGCCGCTCCTCGAAGGCCAGCCACGAGGTGAGGATCTCCTCGTACAGCAGGGCCGGGCTGATCGTGTGGCGGGCCTCGGCGACCGTGCGCAGCCGGTCGGCGTCGAGGTCGGCGATGAAGCTCAGCATGCGCGGGTTCTGCGCCAGCGCGAGCAGGTCCTCGATCTCGGACATCAGCGACATGCGGGCGCCGGCCTCGTCGCCGTCGGCGAACCTGTTGGCCAGGTAGGAGCGGATCTGGTCGTGCGTGAAGTCTTCAACGCCCAGGACCCGCCGCTGCGGCAGCACGCCCACCATCTCGCCGAGCGAGGTCAGCACCTGGCTGTGCGACTTGAAGTGCTGGGTGCGGCTGGCCACCACGATCTTGGCCTTGTCCTCGGCCGCCGCCAGCAGCGTGGACAAGTGGTCGGCCGCGCGGTCGTAGGTCAGCCGGGTCACCAGCTCGTCGAACCCGTCGAACAGCAGCACGATCCGGCCCTGCCGCAGCAGGTAGCGGAACGCCTTGAGGTCGATGACCTCCTCGCCGTGGCTCGCCAGATGGGCCGCGACCAGCGCGTCGACCGAGTGGGCCTTATCGAGGGCGCGCAGCTCGATCAGGATCGGCGTCAGATGCGGCAGCTCGGCGGGGATGCGGCGGGCCAGCTCGCGCAGCGCGAACGTCTTGCCGTGGCCGAAGTCGCCCAGCAGCAGCAGGAACCGGCCGTGGTCGGCGGCCAGCAGCCGCATCAGCTCGTCGGTCAGGCCGTGCTTGACCTGGCTGCCGGGGCGGTCGAGCTCACGGTAGCGCTGCGGCACGTACAGATGGGGCGGGTAGCGGCGGTCGTTGGTCAGGCGGGCGGTCTGCTCGCTGACGTAGCCGCTCAGGTCGAGCAGCCCCTGGAACTCGGTGAAGCTGCGCAGCCGCACGCCCTTGCGCATCAGCTCGTCGCGCAGTGCGCGGGAGGCGGGCGGACCCTGGTAGACCAGCTCGGCGGGCAGGCCGGCGGCGTGGGCGCGCCGGGCGAAGTCGTTCGCCGCCTCCTCGGCGGCGTCGCCCCTCCCTCGGTGCCTTCGCCCGCGTACGCGCCGATCATCGTCTGGCGGACGAACCCGTCTTCCGGGTGGGTGACCACCAGATGGGTGTCGAACCTGCGGATCCTGGCCCGCTCGTGCCGGGCCTCGCAGACCTCGGTGATGCGGTCGAGCAGCAGCTCCACCGGGCTCGGCTCGCGCTCGGCCGCCCGGGGCGCGGGCGCGGCGGCGGGCGGGCTCTGGCCGGTGAACGTGGTCCCGGCGGCCCGCCAGCGGGAGCGGACCAGCTGAGGCCGCCCGTCGGGCTGCCCGTCCGGCCGCCAGAGGCGCAGCCCGTCGGGGCCGATCTCGACGACCTGGTGCCGCCCCGAGCGCGGCGCGGCGATCCGGCCTTCGGTCCCCTCCCCGGTGCCGCCGTGCAGGAGCAGGTTGAGCCGGTGGCCCAGCAGCCGTTCGAACGTCTGGAGGTCGCGCAGCTCGCCCGGCGGATGGCCGAGCACGCCGAGACGCAACCAGGCGTCCTCCTCGAACTGCCGCAGCCGCTCGGCGAACCACGCCGCCTGGCCCTCCCCGAGCAGCGCGTACGCGTCGCGCTCCAGATGACTCATCGCCATCGTCGAGTTGAGCCCCGCCACGACCACCTTCAGATCGGGCACCTCGAACAGCGTCCACGGCTGCGCGGCGTCGAACACCCGGTCGTCCAGCCCCTGGTAGACCTCGCCGAACAGGGTCGCGAAGTGGCGCCACTTGGGCCAGTAAGGGGGTTGCGGGCTGACGTCGTCGGCCTCGCACGTCATGAAGTACGCGCTCGCGGCGGCCTTGGTCACGTCGCGCGGGCCGGGCAGCAGGATCAGCCGGTGCGGCTCCAGCCCGATCAGCAGCCGCAGGTCGGTGATGAACCGGGTCGCCTGCCCGAACTGCCCGAGACTGCCCGACTCGGTCAGGTCGCCGCTGACGACCATGAGGTCGGGGCGGGGCATGCCGCGGTCGTACATGGCGGTCAGATCGGCCCAGATGCGCGCCTGCATGTCCTCCGGCGTGAACGGGTCGCCGGGGTCGGGCAGCGCCCGGCCGAACCTGGGGCCGCCGATGTGCAGCACGCTGATCGACTCGCGCCCGCGGTCGTCGCCCGCCGCCGGCGGGAACTTCGGCGCGGTGACCGGCGAGCGCCGCGCCCTGGCCCGCTCGGCGGGCGGCGGCAGTGTCGGCGGGGACGGCGGCACCCGGGACCCGTCGGGGAAGGCCGGCGCGGCCTCCGGCTTGGCCCGGCCGGACATCGCCTCCCCGACCCGGCTCAGCAGCTGCGCCCTGGCCTGGCCCGGGTCGGTGACGCCGAGCAGGTCGACCCACGTGATCGTGGACAGCAGGCCCTCGACCTGGACGTCCTCCAGCCTGATCGTGACGAGCTTGTTGGACGGGTTGTCGGGGTCGGCGCGCAGCGCGGCCTGCCACTCCATGCGCCCGTAGCGGGAGCCGAGATAGTTGCGCGAGAGCACGGCCACGACCAGCTGCGCCTCGCTGACCCCGCGGTCCATGAAGTCGATGAAGTTGGTGCCGGGCACGAAGTCCCACGCCTGGATCATGGTCTTGTAGCCGGCCGCCTCCAGCTCCCAGGCGATCCAGGTCGCCCATGCCGTGTCGGCGGGGGAATAGCTGACGAAGATCTCGGTCGGCCTGCCGTCACGTGCCATCTGCCCAGTATCCCCCGGGGATGCGGGCACGGGATCGGCATTTTTCCCTGCGGTGGTGCTCAGGTGTCGCGGCCTCCTGGTGGTGTGCCGTCATCCTCGGGTATCGCGTCTCCCGGCGGTGTGCGATCATCGTCGGGTGTTGCGGCGTCTCGGTGTGCTCGACCTGATCAGGGTCGGGCTGCTGCTTCTCGGCCTGGTCTTCGTGGCGACCGGGCTGCTGCCCTGGGCAGAGGCGGTCGAGAGCCTCACCGAGATCGGCCCGCTGCTGGTCTTCCTGGTCGCGATCATCCTGCTGGCCGAGCTGACCAAGGAGGCTCAGGTCTTCGACGCCATCGCGGCGAGGATGGCGGTGCTCGGACGCGGCAACTACGCCGCCCTCTTTTTTCTTTGTACCGCTTTCGCGTCTTTTGTCACGATATTTCTGAACTTGGACACGACGGCGGTCCTGCTCACCCCCGTCATGCTCGCCCTCGCCCCGCGAGCCCGCATCGCCGCCCTTCCCTTGGCCATGACCACGATCTGGCTGGCCAACACGGCCAGCCTGCTGCTGCCGGTCTCCAACCTGACGAACCTGCTCGGCATCAAGAAGATCGGCCTCGACGCCCAGGAGTTCGCCGCCCGCATGTGGGCCCCCCAGATCGCCGCCATCGCGGTCACGATGGCGTTCCTGTGGGCGTTCTACTGGCGCCGCGGCGAGCGCCGCGACCTGCGCTATACTCCGCCGATCCTGGAGCCCGTGGCCGACCGCGCGCTGTTCGCCGCCGCCTCGGCCGGATGCCTGCTGTTCATCGCCCTGCTGCTGTTCAAGGCGCACGTCGCCATCGCCGCAACCGCGGCGGCCGCCATCGTCCTGGCGGCCTTCCTGCTGCGCGCCCGCGAGCGCCTGACCTGGAGCCTGGTGCCCTGGCAGCTGCTCATCTTCGTGACCGGCCTGTTCCTGGTCGTGCCCACGCTCAGCAACCACGGGCTGTCCGCCCTCATGAGCTGGATGATCGGTGGCGAGGGCGACCCCTACCGCACCGCCGCGGTCGGCGCGGGACTGTCCAACCTGATCAACAACCTGCCCGCCTACCAGGCCGTCCAGCTCGTCATCCCGGCCACCGACCGGGACCTGCTGCTGGCACTGCTCGTCGGCACCAACGTCGGCCCGGTCGTCACCCCGTGGGCCTCGCTGGCCACGCTGCTGTGGTTCGAGTCGTGCCGCCGCCACGGGGTCAAGGTCCCGATGCGGCGTTTCCTGCTCGCCGGCGCCGGGCTGGCCGTCGTCGGCCTGCTCGTGACGGTGTGGACACTGGTCCGGTTCGGCTGATAGGGCTCAGGCGGCGGCCGGCTCGTAGGCGACGGCGACCGCGTCGAGGGCCCAGCGCATCCGGCGCACGTACGTCTCGGGGTGGTCGCCGGCCTCCTGCGCCACGTACGCCGCGCACCCGGCCGGGTCGCCGCCGCACGCGCACAGCCGCTCGTCCACGGCCGCGCGGATCCGGTAGGCGGACAGCTCGTCGGACGGCTGCAGGGTGGTGGCGAAGAGCACCTGCGCCAGCTCGGTCGTGGTCATCATGTCGGGCTCCTCTCCGCGTGGTGCCGTTGCTGCGGCACTCTCTAATAAGACGACGAACGGCGGCGGAACTCATCGACAAAAGACACACATTATCCGTGCACTTTTCCTCACCCCAGAAGGGAGAGAAGTGCAGGCATGGTGCCGGGGTGGGCCGCGACGAAGCTGCGCGTCTGCGAGGCGTCCACACACTCCTCGTAGGGCCCGCCGTCCAGCTCCCTGATCTCGGCCCCCGCCTCCAGCGCCAGCAGCGCCCCCGCGGGCAGGTCGACCACCCCGGCCCGGTAGCCCACGACGCCGTCGATGTCGCCGCGCGCCAGCATCGCCCACGCCAGCAGCGGCGCCCACAGTTGCAGCACCCGGCGCGCGTTGAGGTCGAGTGCCGTCCTCAGCCGCCGCAGGGTGGGGTCGTCCCTGGGGATGCCGTACCCCTGGATCCAGGCCAGCAGCGGCCCCTGCGGGTGCGGCCGGTGCACGGCGGACAGGCGCGCGCCCGACGAGGCCACCGCGCCCCGCCCCCGCACGGCCGACCACGTGCAGGCCGAGACCGGGTCGTGCACCACGCCGAGCTGCGGCAGCCCGTCGCGGCACAGCGCCAGGCCCACCACGTAGGCGGGCAGCCCGATCGCCACGTTGTTGGTGCCGTCGAGCGGGTCGACCAGCCACGTCCACTCGCCGCCCGCCGCCCCGACCAGTCCCGACTCCTCGGCGATCACCGTGTGCGACGGGTACGCCGTCAGGATCCGGTCCAGCAGCAGCCGCTCGGAGGCCAGGTCGAGATCGGTCACCACGTCACCCGCCTCGCCCTTGGCCCGCACGCCCAGCGCCCCCCGCGTGCCCTTCAGCAGCAGCGCGCCCGCCGCCTCCGCGGCCTCGACAGCGATCTTGCGAGCGTGGTCCAGGTCCATCGCAGTGCCCTCTCAGGTCAGGTGCGCGGTGATCAGGCGGACGGCCGCGGCCGTCTCGCCGGGGTCCAGCGGCTGCCTGGACACGTGGTGGGCGCCGCCGTCGAGCGGGCCCAGGGACAGGTCGCGGCTGCCGGGGCGGCCGCTGCCGAGCGCGATCGTGGCCGCCTCGCCGCCCTCCGGGACCACGCTGCTGTGGAAGAGGCCGGCGGCCAGCGTGTAGGTGTCGCCTGGGCCGAAGACCTCCACCAGGCCCGTCCCGTGGCGCACGGTGCGGGAGGTGGGCGAGATGCGGTCGCCGTCGGCCCCGCTCACCACCTCGTAGACCCGGTGCGTGGCGTCCGCGCCGGCGTCGGTGACCACCGCGTGCACGTTGCGCATCTGGCCGTAGAGCACGTGGCTGACCAGGTCCCAGCTGTGGCAGTGGATCTGCGACGTGGTGCTCTCGGCGTGCGCGAGCGAATCGGACCACAGATGGAGGCATACCCCCTCACCGCCGTCACGCTCCAGCGGCAGGCAGACGAATCCCAGCGGATGCCGCACCGCGCCCAGACCGGGCCTGGCCAGCACGTCGAGGGTCCACCGCCTGGCCTCCCCGGCGGCCAGGACGTCGCGTACGCCGGCGTAGCTCATGACCCGTAGGGATCGACGGCGCGCAGCGCCTTGCGGGCGATGTCGACGACGTCGCGGCCGTCGTACGACCTGGGCAGGGACACCCCGATCCGCGCGAACAGCTCCTGCACCTCCTCGATGGTGGGCTCGTCGCCGAGCGGGACCTTCTTGTACATCTCCAGCGGCACCCGCCGCGCCTGCTCGAAGCTGAGCCGCAGCTCGGTGTCGCAGTTTTCGTAGTAGAACGTGTCGGCCAGCGCGGTCATCGCCATGTTAGGGTCTTCGACCGTCATGATCAGGCGGGTCGTGGACAGGTCCCAGCGGAACGTGGTCATCGTCGACGACAGGCCGACCCCGATGTCGAGCAGGCCGTAGCGCTGGCGGTGCCAGAAGGCGGCCAGGATGGTCGCGTACGACTCCTTCCTGGCCCGGTCGGTGGTCCACGACTCGCCGGTGGCGTCGGGATGGTCCTCCAGCGAACGGCGGTAGTGGGCGTACGTCTCGCACACCTCCAGGTTGGTCGGGTCGATGACCTCGACCCTGACCGTGAGGTGGCGTTTGTCCCTGCGCGCGGCCGCCACGCAGGCCGGCAGCGTCACCGCGCGCAGATAGGTGCCGGTGCCGCCCTTGAAGCTCCACCTGGTCGTGTCTCGGCGGGCCTCGGCGTGGGACTGGGCGATCTCCTGCCTGCTGCCCAGCACCCGGACGAGTTCGAGCGCGTCGAGGGCCCGGCGGGTGCTGTGCGCCAGACTCTCCAGCTCCTCCAGCCTGGCCAGGCGCAGCGGGAGCTCGGCCAGCGCGCCCGAGGTGATCGTCTTCTCCACGGGCGCCTGCCGGACGCGGTCGCGCAGCAGCGCGGTGGCCACCAGCGCCAGGATCACCAGGGTCGCGGCGGTCACGAGCTGACGCTGGATGTCCTCGCCCTCGGGGCCGAAGATCTCGTCGGGCATGATGCCCAGCACACCGACCACGATCGCCAGCCCGAGCGCGATGGCGCCGTCCGCGTTGTGCGCCGCCCATGGGGCGGCCCGCTTCAACGCCGCCATGAACCGTGCCATCGCTCGCCCCGCCGTCCGACGATCAGTCAGTTCCCGACGTCATGGTAACGACCGCGCCATGCGACTGCCAGCACACGCAAAGGAGCGATCTCCTGTCGGAAGGTGGCCCGGAATATTGCCTCGCCTGCGCGAAACCGGCGATTGTAGGATCCGGCGGCATGATCGAGGATCCCCGTGTTCTGCGGTACTACGAGCAGGGCGGCGAACTGACCAGGCTGCGGGAAGGGCGGGGCCGGCTGGAGTTCTGGCGTACGCGTGACGTGCTGCTGCGCACGCTGCCGCCGGCGCCGGCGAAGGTGCTCGACGTGGGCGGCGGCACCGGCGTGCACGCCGCGTGGCTGGCCGCCGCGGGTTACGACGTCGAGCTGATCGACCCCGTGCCGCTGCACGTCGAGGAGGCCGCCGTGCTGCCCGGCGTGCGCGCCCGCCTGGGCGACGCCCGCGACCTGCCTGTTCCCGAGGGCGCGGCCGACGCGGCGCTGCTGCTGGGCCCGCTCTACCATCTGCACGAGCGCGCCGACCGCGTCCGCGCGCTGAGCGAGGCCCGCCGCGCCGTCCGCCCGGGCGGGCTGGTCGCCTCGGCCTGCATCAGCCGCTACGCCGCCCTGCACGACAGCGTCCGCCTGGGCACGCTGCCGCGCGAAGGGCGTGTGGAGGTCGAAGGCCGCACCCTGGAGACCGGGGAGATCATCGCGGCGCGAGAGGACGGCTTCCGCGGGTACGGCCATCGCCCCGAGGAGATCGCCGCCGAGTTCACCGACGCCGGCCTGCCCCTGCCGGACGTGTACGGCCTGGAGGGCGCGTTCTGGCTCTACGGGGACGTGGACGACTGGCTGGACGACGACGGGCGGCGCGAGCTGCTGCTCGACGCCGCCCGCCGGCTTGAGTGCGAACCGTCGCTCTTGGGGGTCAGCGGCCACCTGCTGGCAGTGACCCCGGCTGACCCCTGCGGAGACTAGAACCAGCCGCGGTGGCGGGCCATCTGCTCCAGGCCGCGCTGCAGGGCCGCGTCCGCCGAGTTCGGCGGGTCGTCGTAGCGCACCGTGAAGCGGTTGTAGGCGTCGTGGCTGGAGCTGAGGAAGCCGCCCCGCTTGTCGGCCTCCAGGATCACGTCCATCTGCCGCGGGCCGGCGATGAACGTCAGCTCCAGCTCGTTGAAGTGCCGCCGCCACTGACCACCCGCGTAGTACTCGATCTCCTGGAAGAACGGCATCGTCGAGCCGTACAGGGTGCCGCGTTCCAGGTCGGCCTTCTTGAACTGGAAGCCCAGCCGGTCGAGGGCGCCGAGCACGTGGTCCTGCGCCGGCAGCGGGCTGACGAACAGCGGGTCGAGGTCGCCCTTGTCGAGCGCCCCCGCCAGCGCCAGCTCCGTCTGGACGCCCAGCCGCATGCCGTGCAGCGGATGCCCCGCGATCGCGCTGATGGGCGTCTCCCACGGGACCGGGATCTCGAACGGGTGCTGGTGCTGCGCGCCGGCGGCGAGCTGGAACGTCCCCGCGACCTGCTGGCGCAGGAAGCTGTAGGACGTCTTGTACTCGTTGTCGCCCTGCTCGACCTCGACCACGGCGGTGAGGTCGATGTGGATGCCCTCGACCTTGTACTCGGAGTTGCCGCCACGGAAATGGACGACGCCGCGCAGCAGCTCGCCAGGGCGCACGCCCGTGTTGGTCAACACCGTGTCAACCTCGACGCCCGCGCCGAACGCGGCCATCAGCTTGCGGAACACCATGGGGTTCTCCTATGCGGAAGGTGTACGGCCGTTCACTTGATCCGTTCCCGTGCCCGAGATGCGGGGGAGCAACTGGGCGAGCAGGAGGGTGGACAGCGCGGAGTCGGCCTGACCCTGCTGGGTGCGTACGACCAGCGGCTGGGGGGCATTCTCCGCCAGTTTCGCGCCCACGTCGAGGCGCTTGCGGGCCAGCTCGTACTGCAGCACGGCCCGGTTGTCCCGGTACGACTCGGCCAGGCGGCGCAGCGCCTTGGCCTCGTTCTCGGCGGCGGTGAGCTCGGCCCGGCCGCGCGCCTCGATCTCCCACGTCACCCGCTGCGCCTCGGTCTCCTGCTCCTCCAGCATACGGGCGACGTCCTTGCGGGCCGTGTTGTGGGCGGCCTTGACCTCGACGACGCGGGCGTCACGGGTCTTCTTGGAGCGCTCGATCTCCATCAGCAGGGTGTCGATGCGGCGCTTGCGGGTCAGCTCCCACTCGCGCTCGTAGGCCGACAGCTCCTTGGCCACCTTCTCGCGGGTGGCCAGGTGCTGCTGGTACTGGTCGGGCAGCTGCACGTCGGGGATGTTGGAGCCGGTGACGCGCACGCCGTAGCGGCCCAGCTGGCGGTTGAGCGCGTCCTGCATGTCGCCGACGTCGGAGCCGCGCAGGTCGTACGCGCGCTCGGTGTTGACCCGGCGGCTGCGCTGCCGGATCGCGTCCTGCACCGCGCTGGACAGCACCAGGTCGAAGTTGCCCGCGCCGATCGTGCGGACGAACGCGACCGGGTCGACGATGCGGAACTTGAGGAAGAACTCGATCGACTTCAGCGGCACGTTCTCGGCGGTCGGGCAGGCCACGATCGGCGCCGAGTACGGGATCTCGGTGGAGGTGTCGACGACCGCGTCCACCCGGTCCCACGGCAGCCAGAGGTAGTGGCGGCCGGGGGGCAGCGTGCCGGTGATGGCGCCCCAGCGGCTGCGTACGCCCGTGGTGCCCTCCTCGATCTCGATGATGGCCTTGCGCCACATCGTGATCAGGGCGATGAGCAGGAAGAACAGCGCGGCGAGCGCCGCCGTGACGGTGAAGTCGGTCAGCGCCGCCATGCCGGCGAAGTAGAGCGCCAGGAAGATCAGCGTCATCCAGGCGAAGCCGCGCCGGTCCTTGGGGATGACGACGGGCACGAGCTGGCCCTGCTCGCCGCCGCGCAGGAGCTGGCGGATGTCGCCCCAGGAGGCGACCGATTCCTTGATCTTGGAGAAGTCGCGGCTCATCAGATCCCACTCCCAGCCTGTCCGTGGTGCTTGCCGCCGGGCAGCAGCCGTTCGACGGTGGTTTCGAGGTCGGAGTCGGGCGCCGGCACCTGCGGCGGCTGCTCCACGTCGGCGGCCGTCTTGGCCAGCAGCGCGGCGATCTCGCCCTCGCGGCCCCGTACGCGCTGACCGATCTCGTCGAGCCTGGAGCGGATGGCGGCCATGTCCTCGGCGGAGAACAGCGCCGTTCCCTTGCCGCCCACGAGCTGCTGGGCCAGGGCCAGGAAGTCGATGTCGGTCTGGTCGCCCACCTGGACGACCTGCGGCAGTCTGGTGGCGACCGACTCCAGCTTGGTCAGCAGGTCCTGTTGGAAGCGGTAGTCGAGGATCTCGGGCGCCTCGGCGGCCGACAGCGCTCTGATGTCGAGCGCCTGGGCCTCCAGCAGCGCGGCGTTGGCGTTGGCCGTGGACTCGGCCTCGACCAGGCGCTGCCTGGCCTGCGCGGTGGCCTGGTGGCTGGCGCGTTCGAGCGCGGTGTCCATGCGGGCCTGGTAGCCGGCGATCTCGGCCTGGATGGCGCTCAGCGTCTCCTGGAGGCCGGCCAGCTCCTTGACCAGGTCGCCCTCGTTCTGCTCCTTGCGCAGCTGGAGCTCGTACTCGTAGGTGTAGGCCTCCTTGGCGACGCGGACCATCTCGGGCGCGGCCAGGTCCATCCGGTATTCCTGGCTGGACGGCTCGGCGTGCGTGATGTTGACGTCGGTGAGCCGCACGGCGGGCAGGAACTGCTGGTTGAGGCTCTCCAGCATGCCGAGCGTGCTCTCGCCGACCAGGTCGTAGATCTCCTCGGCGCGCTGGGCGTAGATCAGGGAGCGGGTGACCTCGCTGATGGCGTTCTGCAGCTTGGACTGGAAGCCGCTGACCGAGCCGAGCACGAAGATGAACTCCGCCGGGTTCTCGATCCTGAACTGCAGGAACAGGTCCACGCTGGCCTTGACGCCCTGCTGGGTGGGCGCCTCGCTGATCGGCGCGTTGAACGGGTATTCGCGGGTGGTGTTGACGATGTAGCTGACCCGCTTCCACGGGTTGAACAGCGTCACCCGGCCCGGGTCCGCGATGTGCACCAGCTTGCCGAACTGGGTGATCAGGGCCTTGCAGCCCTCGGGGACCATCACCACGCTGCGCCGCCACCACAGGAACGCGGCCGCCAGCACCAGCACCACCCAGTAGTGCGGGCCGAACACCACGTCCGCCTGCGGGACGATGTTGCCGAGCGCGCCGATGAGGCCGAGCAGCACGAGGATGCCCAGTGGCACGATCACCTTGGCGGTGCTGCCCTTGGGGATCACCACGGGGGAGATGACGTGCATGCCGTTCTCGGCGAAGCTGCGGTTGACGATCTCGCCGGCCTCGTTGAGCGAGGCGCTGCGCGCCTCGATGAGGGTTCCGACGGACACACCGCCGTCGCGGGCCGCGGCGAAGTCGTGCGGGTTGAGCGCGAAGCCCTGGGCGGCCTGGCTCTGCAACTGCCCGGCCTGGCCGGCCACCTGGCCCACGGCTTGGCCCACCGCCTGGCGTACGTCACCCCCTTGGGCCACCGTTCGGGCTATGCCCTGTCCTGCCTGGATCAGTGCCTCTCTGGGTCGTGACATGAAACCTTCCTCTTCCGCTACAGGCGAATTCGACCGTATCGGGTATGACTTACTGTTCGCTTGCAATGCGGTGTCACAGGTGTATTGCTGTTTGTCGCAGGTATGCTATGGATGTCAGAGCCCTGCTATCGGGGGGTGCGATGAGAGGGGCTGGGAAGTCACGCCGTGATGAGCGAGAGCGTCCACAACCGGATCGCGCTGCTGCGCGCGGAGCGCAACGTGACCCGCAGGCAACTGTCCGACGCCCTGGGGGTGCACTACCAGACCATCGGCTACCTCGAACGCGGCGAATACAGCCCCAGCCTGCACCTGGCGCTGCGGATCGCCGCCTATTTCGAGGTTCCCGTGGAGGTCGTCTTCTCCACCACGCCCTTCCCCCGGATCGGCGAGCGACCGGCCTGACGCTTTCTGTCGGTGGCGCCACCTACAGTGGGCATCATGCGACCGGTCACTGATTTGCAGCGGAAGGTGGCGCCCTTCGAGGTCGTCACCGAGATGACTCCATCGGGCGACCAGCCGACGGCCATCGCCGAGCTGGAGCGCCGCGTCAAGGCCGGGGAGAAGGACAACGTCCTGCTGGGCGCCACCGGCACCGGCAAGACCGCCACCGTGGCCTGGCTGATCGAGCGGCTGCAGCGGCCCACCCTGGTCATGCAGCCCAACAAGACCCTCGCCGCGCAGTTCGCCAACGAGCTGCGCGAGATGCTGCCCAACAACGCGGTCGAATACTTCGTCTCCTACTACGACTACTACCAGCCCGAGGCCTACGTCCCGCAGAGCGACACCTACATCGAGAAGGACTCCTCGATCAACGACGAGGTCGAGCGGCTGCGCCACTCGGCCACCAACTCGCTGCTCACCCGCCGCGACACCATCGTCGTCGCCTCGGTGTCGTGCATCTACGGCCTGGGCACGCCGCAGGAATACGTCGACCGCATGGCCCGGCTGCGCGTCGGCATGGACGTCGACCGCGACCAGCTGCTGCGCCGCCTGGTCGACATGCAGTACACCCGCAACGACCTGGCCTTCACCAGGGGCACCTTCCGGGTGCGCGGCGACACCATCGAGATCATCCCGAAATACGAAGAGCTGGCCGTCCGCATCGAGATGTTCGGCGACGAGATCGAGAAGCTCTCCACCATGCATCCGCTGACCGGCGAGGTCATCACCGAGGACGAAGAGCTCTACATCTTCCCGGCCTCCCACTACGTCGCGGGCGAGCAGCGCATGGCCGCCGCCGTGGCCGGCATCGAGGCCGAGCTGGCCGAGCGGCTGTCGGAGCTGGAGCGGCAGGGCAAGCTGCTGGAGGCGCAGCGGCTGCGGATGCGCACGACGTACGACATCGAGATGATGCGCCAGATCGGCACCTGCTCCGGCATCGAAAACTACTCGCGCCACATGGACGGCCGCGAGGCCGGCAGCGCGCCCAACACGCTGCTCGACTACTTCCCCGAGGACTTCCTGCTCGTCCTCGACGAGTCCCACCAGACCGTCCCGCAGATCGGCGCCATGTACGAAGGCGACGCCTCCCGCAAGCGCACCCTGGTCGACCACGGGTTCCGGCTGCCGTCGGCGCTCGACAACCGGCCGCTGAAGTGGGAGGAGTTCCTGGAGCGCATCGGCCAGACCGTCTACCTGTCGGCCACGCCCGGCCCCTACGAGCTGGGGCGGGCCAAGGGCGAGGTGGTCGAGCAGGTCATCCGCCCGACCGGCCTGGTCGACCCCGAGATCGTGGTCAAGCCGACCAAGGGCCAGATCGACGACCTGGTCCACGAGATCCGCGAGCGGGCCGAGCGCGACGAGCGGGTCCTGGTCACCACGCTGACCAAGAAGATGTCGGAAGACCTCACCGACTACCTGCTCGAGCTGGGCATCCGGGTCCGCTACCTGCACAGCGAGGTCGACACGCTGCGCCGCATCGAGCTGCTGCGCGAGCTGCGCTCGGGCGAGTTCGACGTGCTCGTCGGCATCAACCTGCTGCGTGAGGGCCTCGACCTGCCGGAGGTGTCGCTGGTGGCGATCCTCGACGCCGACAAGGAGGGCTTCCTGCGCTCGGAGACGTCGCTGATCCAGACCATCGGCCGCGCCGCCCGTAACGTGTCGGGCCAGGTCCACATGTATGCCGACAAGGTCACCCCGTCGATGGAGCGGGCGATCGACGAGACCAACCGGCGCCGGGCCAAGCAGATCGCCTACAACGAGGCCAACGGCATCGATCCGCAGCCGCTGCGCAAGAAGATCGCCGACATCCTCGACTCGCTCCAGCGCGAGGACGCCGACACCGACAAGCTGCTCGGCGGCAGCGGCCGGCAGCAGTCGCGGGGCAAGGCGCCCGTGCCCGGCTTCGCGGCCCGCCAGGCCGGCCAGCACGCCAAGGCCATCGCCGGTGAGATGCCGCGGGCGCAGATGGAGTCGCTGATCGAGTCGCTGACCGAGCAGATGCACCAGTCGGCCGCCGACCTCCAGTTCGAGGTGGCTGCACGGCTGCGCGACGAGATCAAGGAGCTGAAGCGGGAGCTGCGCGACATGCGCGAGGCGGGGGTCAAATAGACCATACCCCTCCTGAACTGGGCGAATGCTTTGCCATGTGGCGGGCAGCGTCCAGACATGAACAAGACGATCATCGGTGCCCTGGTCGGTGCAACGGTGCTCGCGGGTGGCTGCGGCACCGCGATCCACGGCGTGGAACGGCTGGCCGCCCAGCCCTCCCCCTCCATCGGCACCCCCACCTCGACCACCGCCCCAGGCGCTCCGGGAAGCCCCGGCGACTCGCCCTGCCCAGGCTGTCCCGGCGGGCCTGGCGGTCCAGGTGGCTCCGGCATGCCGGGCGGGCCGGGTGGGTCTGGCATGCCGGGTGGACCGGGTATGCCGGGCGGGCCGGGTAGCCCCGGCAATCCCGGCCAGAACGCCCTGGCCGACCTGAAGCAGGCCGGCCAGGCGGCCCTGGCGGCGGTGCCCGGCTCCACCCTCATCTCGATCGAGACGGAGGAGGGTGGGCGCGCCTGGGAGGTTCAGGTGGTCGGCAAAGACGGAACCGAGCACCAGGTGGACGTCGAAGCGGGCAAGGTCGTCAGCGGCCCCACCATCGGTAGCGAGGACCAATCGGACAAGACGAAACACCGGGAACGGGTGGCGGCCGCCAAGCTCGGCTACGCCCAGGCCGCCGACAAGATCGCAGCCGCGGTCCCGGAGGGCCGTGTCACGGAGCTCAACCTGGACACGGAGCAGGGCAAGACCGTGTGGGAGTCGGACGTGATCACCCCGGACGGCACCAAACACGAGGTGACCGTCGACGCCACCACCGGCCAGGTCATCCAGTCCAACAGCACCACAACCTGACCCTTCGCCTCCCGGCGATCACCGACCAGGCCGGTGCGCCGCCGAGGGAGCGGCCGGCGACCGGTCGCGGCGGAGAACGCCGTCCGGTGCGGCAGCCCGGCCGCCGCCAGCAGGCGGGACAACCCGGGCCGCGCCCGAACCTGGCCCGCCCTCGTAAGGGTCCGCTTCGGCGGGGTCCGGTCCGACGGGGATTCGGCCTCGGGAGGGTCCGGTTGGGTGGGGTCCGGTCCGACGGGGTTCGGCGTGCCGCTGGCCCGTCGCGCTATGGGTCCCGCCACGTCATCGGCCCCGCCACGCCATCGGCCCTGTGAGCGCGCGCTCGGTCAGCACCAGGGGTTGCCTGGAGTCTTCGGTGGGGTTGGGGGATCAGGGGAGGAGGGTGCGCAGGGTGTGGGCGAAGGCTTCGGGGTTGTCGAGCATGATGTTGTGGCCCGACTCCGGGATGGCCAGCACCCGCACGCCCGCCTCGCGGAGTTCGTCCGCCCCGGCGGGTGCGTCGCCCTCGGGGTGCAGGAAGGCGCGGGGGATCGGCAGGCCGAGGAGCAGCTCGCGCGTCGTGGGAGTGGTGTTTCTGGCCAGGCTGACCGCCGTACGGTGCAGGCCGCGCGGGTCGGCCAGGCGCATCGTGGACCACCAGAGCGGCCCCACCCGGTCGCGTACGTCCTTCCAGCCCTCCGTCACGAACTCCTCCTCCTCGTAGGCCGCGATGCCGCTGGTGCCGGGCCGGACGGGGGAGGGCGGGTAGGGGTCGAGGTTGGCGTCAACCAGGATCAGGCCGGCCACCAGATCGGCGCTACGGGCGGCCAGCGTCGTCGCCACCGCCCCTCCCATGCTGTGCGCGATCAGCGACGCGCCCTCGACCCCAGCCGCCCGCAGCGCCGCCGCCAGTGCGTCGGCGTGGGCCTCAAGCGTGTAGGAGAAGTCCGCCGGACGGTCGCTGATGCCGAACCCGAGCAGGTCGATCAGCAGGGAACGGTGGCGCGGCAGCAGCGGATGGGCGGCGACCTGGGCGTAGTAGGGGGCCGAGGTGGCGCCGAGGCCGTGAACGTAGACGCGGGCGGGCTCGGCGCCAGGCAGCTCCACCCAGCGCATGCGAGCGCCGCTGGGATGGACGATGGCATCGTGCATGGCGGGTCTCCTTGTGTATCGGGCTCAATATACATCGGCTTCGAGGTATAGTTGCAGACGTGTTGGAGCTGGCCATACTCGGGTTCCTCAGGGATCGGCCGTTACACGGTTACGACCTGCGCCGGCGCATCGCGGCCCTGATGGGGCACGTGCGTCCGGTGGCCGACGGCACGCTCTATCCGGCGATCAAGCGGATGGAGGCGTCCGGCCGGCTGATCAGGAAGGACGAGCCGGGCATCGCCGCCGCACCCCGGCGCACGCTCTACCTGACACCCGAGGGGCAGGCGGAGCTGGAGCGACGGCTGCGCGACCCGGACGACCTCGACATCAGCGATGAAAACCGGTGGTTCGTGCTCCTGGCCTTCCTGCGCCATCTCGACAAGCCCGGAGACCAGGCGGCGGTGCTGCGCAGGCGGCTGACCTTCCTGGAGGAGCCGACGAGTTTCTTCTACGACGACGGCGACCGGCCGATGGGGGCCGAGGAGTTCGGCGACCCGTTCCGGCAGGGCCTGCTGACCATCGCCCACGCCACCAGCCAGGCCGAACTGGCCTGGCTCCGCGCCACCATCGAAGCCCTGGAACGCGGCGACACAGGTGCTGAAGCAGGCGGGGGCACAGCTACGGGGTAGGGGGTGCGGGTAGAGGTGCAGGCCCGGGCACAGGTGCGGCTGGGGGCACGGGTGCTGGGGTTGGCATTGGGGAGTGAGTGGCGGGGCGGGTGGAGCGGGAGCCTGCCGATCCTCGATCAGCTGGGCGGCCGGTCGAGATGGAGGTCGATGTCGACGTCGAAGCCGATGTGGGTTTGCAGCCGCTTGTGATGGATACCGGTCGGGACGTAGGCCCTGACAGCGGGCTCCAGTTCGAAGGTGTATACGACAGGCGAACCGTTGTCTTTCTCCACCCTCCAGAAGTGCTTGATGCCGGCGTTGGAGTATTTGATCGGCTTGGTCGTCCTGTCTCGGTCGATGGACTCGGCTGAGACCACTTCGACCACCAGGTGGACGTCTTCCGGTCTGAACGATGTGGTGTCGTCCCTGATCGACACCTCTCGACGAGCATGACATCGGGCTCGGGGCGCTGGCGCAGTCCGAGAGTCACGGTCATTTCGCGAATAATCGCAAGGCTCGGCGGTGGTTTGAGGCGATTCTCAAACAGCTGAATCGCGTAGAGGTGAAAGCGGTTTGGGGCGACACCATGACGAGTGATCCATCGATCAGCTCAACGTGCCGAGGCGTGTCAGGGGGGAAGGCGGTCGAGCATGTCGGCAGTCCAGCCACCGGGAGGGCCGGGGTAGAACCAATCCGGCAAGGCAGTGCTCATGAGAGCGCCTCCTCAGTGAATCTCACACGACGTTTCCATGATGCCCCAGTGTGTAATCGTCAGGGACGATCTTTGCGTTCCTCCATCGTGCGGCGGTAGAGCTCGTCGATCTCGTCGAGCGGGTCCTTGACGGGGGCCTGGCGGCGGGCCTCGATCTCCAGGTCGGTGCGGGAGCTGAGGTCGGCGATGCCGGTCGCCGTGTGGGTCACCTGGTCGCCGAGCAGGTCGGCGCGGATGCGGGCGCACATGGCCGTCAGTTTGGCCTGGTGCTCCCTGAGCCGGTTGAGGGTGGCATGGTCGACATAGGGGGACACGCGGCGCTGCTGGGCGTACATGCCGAGCTGTCCGTCGTGCACCTCGGCCTGGGCCGTCAGGTCGGCCAGCAGGTGGGGCAGCTCGCCCAGGCCCCAGCCCTGGCGCTGGGCCTGCTCGACGGCCTGGCGGGTGAGGGAGACCTCGCGGCGCAGGTCCAGGCGCAGACGTTCGACCTCGGCGGCCTCGCCGGCGCCCATGGCGTTGACGTGTGTGGTGAGGCGGGTCGTGGCCTCCTTGGCCTTCACCGCGGCCTTCTTGCCCAGCTTGACCAGGAGGTAGATGCCCACGCCTCCCAGCAGCAGGAGGAACGCCAGGATCACCAGCACGATGACTAGGAACTCGCCGATCTCCGCCACCTCCCGTTGGGGTTGATGCCTTGAAGGATAGTCCGCCGGACGGGATCCGGCGCGCTTGCCCAAGCAAGCCCTTGATCAGGGCAGAACGGTGTGTTTCAGTTCACATGATTCCTGAAACACCCCAGAAAGGGCAGCGCGTGCTGGACGGCAGAGTTGTGATCATCACCGGCGGAGCCCGGGGCATGGGGGCGGCCACCGCCCGGCGCTGCGTCGCCGCAGGAGCACGGGTCGTCATCACCGACGTCCTCGTGGAGGAGGGCACCGCCACCGCCAAGGAGCTGGGCGCCCGCTTCGTCGAGCACGACGTGACGAGCCAGGACGGGTGGGCGGCGGTGGTCGCCGGGACCACGCGGGAGTACGGAAGGCTCGACGGCCTGGTGAACAACGCCGGCATCGCCTCCGTCGCGATGATCGAGGACCAGTCGCTGGAGGAGTTCGAGCGGGTGCTCCAGGTGAATCTGGTCGGCACCTTCCTGGGGCTCAAGTCCGTGGTGGGCGCCATGCGCGAGTCGGGCGGCGGGGCCGTGGTCAACCTGTCGTCGGTCGCGGGGCTGTTCGCGCTGCCGAGCACGGGCGGGTACGGCGCGTCCAAATGGGGAGTGCGCGGGCTGACGAAGATCGCGGCTCTGGAGTTCGGGCGCTATCGCATCCGCGTCAACTCCGTACATCCCGGGATGATCGTCACCCCCATGACGCAGCCGCTCGGCGCCCGCTCGGGCGACGGCACGTTCCCGCTGGCCCCCGCCGGGCGCTGGGGCGAGCCCGAGGAGGTGGCGGAGGCGATCGCGTTCCTGCTGTCCGACGCCGCCTCGTACATGACCGGTGCGGAGCTGGCCATCGACGGTGGCTGGACGGCCGGGGAGAGCGCGCTGATGCCCCAGCTTGAGGGCCTGGCAAGGCCGGGAGAGCCGGAGGGGCCGGAAGGGCCGGAGGGGAGCGCGGGGTAGATGCCGTACGCGGAGGTCGGGCCGGGCGTCAGGCTCTTCTACACCGACGACGGGCGGGCGGAGGACGACCGCCCCCCGTTACTGCTCGTCCACGGCTGGGGCGCCGACTCCCACCAGTGGTCCTGGCACATCGACGCGCTCGCCGCCCACCACCGCGTGATCGCCGTGGACCTGCGCGGCCACGGCTACTCCTCTGTCCCCGAGACGGGCAACACCCCGCGCATGATGGCCGGCGACCTCGACGTCCTGCTCGACCGGCTCGGCATCCCCCGGGTGATCGCCGTCGGGCACTCCATGGGCGGTCAGGTGGTGTCCATCCTGGCCGTCGAGCACCCCGAGCGGGTGCGCGCGCTCGTCACCCTCGACCCCGGCTACGGCATGACGGCCGCCCTGGCCCGCGGCTTCCCCCAGATGATCGCCTCACTGCGCGGCGACGACCCGCACGCCGCCGCCGAGCGCATCGACGAGTGGTGCACGAACGCCGGCACCCCCGACGTCATCAGGCGCTGGCACAAACGCCGGCTCCACGGCATGGCGCCGCACGTCCTGGCCGAGGCGTTCGAGGCCATGTTCACCGGGCCCGAGGCGATCGGGGTGCGCCCGGCCAGTGACGGCTACCTGGCCCGCAGGCGCTGCCCGGTGCTGTCGATCTGGGCCGACCCGGGGCGGGCCGCCTGGGAGGCGGGGCTGATCGAGGACTCCGGCTCCGTGGTGGTGTGCTGGGAGGGGGCCAGCCATCGGCTGCACGAGGAACGGCCCGAGGACTTCGTCCAGACGCTGGAGGGGTGGGTGCGCAAGCTCTGACCGCCGCGAAGGCCCACCTCAGGGGTAGCCCTTGGCCGCGCGTTTGCGAGCCCGGCGGCGGCGTACGCGCCGCAGCACCCACCAGGCCAGCGCCGCCATCAGCAGCAACCCGAAGATCACCAGCACGGGCAGGAAGATCGCGATCAGGCTCATGCCGAGCGCGCCGGCGTCCTCGGCCGTGCTCACGACCGGCGCGCCCGTCCCCGCCGTGCTCACGTTGACCACCGGCCGGGCGACGGTCTTGATCACGTGTACGACGAGCGCCAGCCCGATGCCGAGCACCCAGCCGGCCCACGGATGCTCCGTCATCCAGGTCGAGCTCTCGAACTCGGCCGCCGCGCTCGTGGCGGAGAAGACCACGCCGCCCGAGGCCGGGCGGATCACGGTCTGGATGGCGTCGTTGACGCTGTCGACGGCGGGCACCTTGTCCAGCACCATCTCGGCGACCAGCAGCACCGCGATCACGGCGAGCACGCCCCAGTCGGACAGCCAGGAGTAGCCGTCGGGCAGCTTCACGGCGTCGGTGAAGTTCGCGAGCACCCCCACGACCAGCAGCGGGATGTACGCGTTCAGCCCGGCGGCCGTGGACAGGCCCATACCGGTCAATGCGGCGAGCATGCCCCTAGTCTGCCCGGGTCGCCTCGTCCATGAGGCTGATCAGCCCGGAATGAGTGAATTCCGTCACCGCCCGCTCGTACTTCTCCATCCCCCACGACCAGAAGTCGAAGTCGATGGTGGAGTTGGCGCCGTCCTGGATGGAGGCCCAGAGCGTCCAGCCGTATTTCGACATGAGGCCCAGCAGCCGCGCCCTGGCGATCTTGTGGCGCAGGCGGCGGCCGTAGTAGGCCGTGACGAGCTCCTCCAGGTGGCCGAGCGGCAGGTCGGACTCGCTCCAGATGTTGCCCAGCTCGAAGCAGGGGTCGTTGTTGCCCGCGTACTCGTAGTCGATCAGCCAGAGGCGCTCGCCGTCGTCGAGGATGTTGCCGGGCAGCAGGTCGTTGTTGCACGGCACGGTCCCCTCGTCACGCACCGCCAGACATTTCTGGATCTGGGCGACGGTAGGCATGAAGTCCAGATAGTCCGGCGGCAGCCGGAAACCGCGCTCACGCACGATGTCCAGGTAACGCCGCTGCACGTCGAACATGTCGAAGTCGCGCACGAACCGCGGCCCGGCGTGCAGCAGGCGGCACGCCCGCGCCACCCGCGGCAGGTTGGCCGGATCGCGCAGGTCGGCCTCCGTGAACGTACGCGCCGGCACGTATCCCACCACCAGCACCCCCAGCTCGGGCAGGTAGGCGTGCACCGGCGCCCCGACCCCCGCGCGCGCCGCCGCGATCGAGTCGGCGTGCTCGGCGTCCCTGTCGATGGCGAGCAGCGCCCCGTCGCTGGCCGACACGCGCACCACGTAGGTGCCGGCTGGTGTGGTCACCTTGTAGTTGTGGTTGGTGAGCCCGCCGGGCAGCTCCTCCACGGAGCGCGGCAGGCCGGACAGCAGGGGGATGCGATCGAGGACCTCGGGCGCGGCCATGCTCGATGCTAGGCCGCCCCGCCGCGAACGGTCTAGACCTTTACCGGCGCGCCGGTTAGCCTCGCGACCATGAGCGACTCGGCCCGCATCGTGATCATCGGCGGCGGGGTGGGCGGCGCGTCCGTCGCCTACCACCTCACCCAGCTCGGCGAACGCGACGTCGTCCTGCTCGAACGCGACGAGCTCACGAGCGGCTCCACCTTCCACTCGGCCGGGCTCGTCGGGCAACTGCGCGCCGACCCCACGCTGACCCGGATGAACCAGTACTCGGTCGAGCTCTACCGCACCCTGGACGCCGGATGGACCGAGTGCGGCGGCATCAAGCTGGCCTCGACGCCCGAGCGCATGGAGGAGATCCGCCGCCAGATCGGCTGGGCGCGCACGTTCGGGCTGCCGCTGGAGGAGATCTCGGTGGCCGAGGCGGTGGAACTGTTCCCGCTCATGGACCCCGAAGGCGTGGTGGGGGCGGCGTACCTGCCGACGGACGGTCAGATCGACCCCTCCCAGCTCTGCTACGCGCTCGCCACCCGCGCTCGCGAGGGCGGCGCGCGGCTGCGCACCCGCACCCGCGTGCTCGGCGTCAAGACGGCCGGCGGCCGTGTCACGGGCGTGCGCACCGACCAGGGCGACATCGACTGCGAGATCATGGTCAACTGCGGCGGCATGTTCGCGGCCGAGATCGGCCGCATGGCCGGGGTACGCGTGCCGATCGTGCCCATGTCGCACCAGTACGTGGTGACCGACGCCTTCCACGACCACGCCGGCCTGCCCACGCTGCGCGACCCCGACCTGCTCGTCTACTACCGCCAAGAGGTCCAAGGCCTGGTCATGGGCGGGTACGAGCGCACCTGCGCCCCCTGGACGGCCGGGACGAACGCCTTCGACGCCGTGCCCGCCGACTTCAACGGCCGGCTGCTGCCCGAGGACTATCCCAGGTTCGAGGAGATCTCCGACAACTCCAGGGTCCGGGTGCCCGCGATGGCCGACGTCGGCATCCGCAAGCTGATCAACGGTCCCGAGGCGTTCACCCCCGACAACGAGTTCTGCCTGGGCGAGACCGAGGTGGGCGGGTTCTACGTGGCGGCCGGGTTCTGCGCGCACGGCATCGCGGGCGCGGGCGGCATCGGCCGGATCATGGCCGAGTGGATCGTGGACGGCGAGCCGAGCATGGACGTCTGGCACATGGACGTGCGCCGATTCGGCCGCCAGTACCGTTCGCCGTCGTACACGCTCAAGCGGGCGGTCGAGAACTACGAGACGTACTACGACATCCGCTACCCCGGCCACGAACGGTCGGCGGGGCGGCCGCTGCGGCTCTCACCCGCCTACGGCTGGCACGCTGGACACGGCGCCGTCTTCGGGGAGAAGTCGGGCTGGGAGCGGGTCAACTACTACGCGTCCAACGAAGAGGCGTCCAACGAAGAAGTGGGCAAAGAAGGCGCCGACCATGGGACGGGCGAGCGGCCGCGCGGATGGGCCGGGCGGCTCTGGTCGCCCGCGATCGGCGCCGAGCACCGGGCCACGCGCACGGCCGCCGGGCTGTTCGACGAGAGCTCGTTCGCCAAGATCGAGGTCACCGGGCCCGACGCCGCCGAGCTGCTGGAATGGGTGTGCGACAACCGGGTCGCCCGCGAGGTCGGCGCCGTCACCTACACGCAGGCGCTCAACCGGCGCGGCGGCATCGAGTGCGACTTCACCGTGACCAGGCGCGGCGAGGAGGAGTTCCTGATCGTCACCGGCACCGCGTTCGGCTCGCACGACCTCGGCTGGCTGCGCAAGCAGGCCGCCCGCACCGGCGCCACGGCCCGGATCGCCGACGTGACCGGACAGTACGCCTGCTTCGCCCTGTGGGGGCCGCGCGCCCGCGACGTCATGGCCGGGCTGACGCCCGATCCGCTGGACTTCCCGTTCATGTCGGCGCGGGAGCTGACCGTGGGCGATGTGCCGGTGCTGGCGCTGCGGGTGACGTTCGTGGGGGAGCACGGGTGGGAGCTCTACTGCTCCACCGAGTACGGGCTGGGGCTGTGGCAGACGCTGTGGCGGGCGGGCGAGCCGTACGGGCTCGTGGCCGGCGGCTACCGGGCCATCGACAGCCTCAGGCTGGAGAAGGGCTACCGGGTGTGGGGCGCCGACATCGGGCCCGAGACCACGCCGTACGAGGCCGGGCTGGGCTTCTGCGTCAAGAACGACAAGGAGTTCCTCGGCCGCGACGCGCTGGACCCGGCGCCGCCGCGCAGGCTGCGCTGTGTGACGCTGGACGACCCCAGGGCGGTCGCGCTGGGCAACGAGCCGGTACGGGTGGCGGGCGAGGTGGTCTCCCGGGTCACCTCTGGCGGCTACGGCTACACCGCCCGCGCCTCCATCGCCTACGCCTACCTGGAGGCCGCCCCCGGCACGCCGGTCGAGATCGAGGTGGAGGGCGCGTGGGTGACGGGGACCGTGGTCAAGGGGCCGGTGGTTCCCTGACGCCGCTGCGCACCGAGACGCGCACCCGGTCGGGGCGGAACAGGTCGAGCGCGTACTCCACCGGGGTCCCGTCGCCGGCGTAGGCGGTGCGTTCGATCAGCATGAGCGGCCTGCCCGGCTCGATGCCCAGCTCGGCGGCCTCGGCCGGCCGGGCGATCACCGGGTCGAGGTGTTCGACCGCCGTACGCGGCTCCAGGTCGTAGCGGGCCGCCAGGAGCGCGTACAGGGAGCCGGTGAGGTCCTGGTCGAGCAGGCCGGGCAGGTCGGGGAAGTAGGAGCGCTCCAGCGCGACCGGCGACCGGCCGGCCGAG
>NZ_BAAAMU010000050.1:0-73243 GCF_039529435.1 Nonomuraea maheshkhaliensis | reverse complement strand
GGTCGAGCGCTTTGGAGACGGCGGCGAGCTGGGTGAGGACCTTCGTGCAGTCCTCACCCGCCTCGATCATCGTGATGACGCCGGCCAACTGGCCGTGCGCCCGCTTCGGCCGGGTCAAGGCATCGCCCACCATGCTCTCGTTCGGCTCCATGCCCAATACACCCCCGGGAGTACCCGAGCAAGCAGATGAAGGGGGACCAACGGCGCTGCCGGAAGGACCAACGACCGGTCATCGCCCCGCTTGCGAAGAGGACGCTGGGGGAATGGTGGAACAGACCGCGGTGCCGACCTCACCGCTGCTGGAGCGCGTCCGCGCCGCCGTCATCGGTGACGACGAGGTGCTGGACGGACCGTACGGCCCGCGCCGCATCGTCTACGCCGACTACACCGCCTCGGGCAGGTCGCTGACCTTCGTCGAGGACTTCATCCGCGACCATGTCCTGCCCCGCTACGCCAACACCCACACCGAGAGCTCCGGCACCGGCCTGCAGACCAGCCGCTTACGCGAGGAGGCCCGCCGAGCCGTGCACGAGGGCGTCGGCGCCGGCCCGGACGATGTGGTGATCTTCTGCGGGTCGGGGGCGACCGCAGCGGTCAACAAACTGGTCGGCATCCTGGAGCTGCGCACGCCCGGCCGGTACGAGGGGCGGCCGGTGGTGTTCGTCGGCCCGTACGAGCATCACTCGAACGAGCTGCCCTGGCGCGAGTCGATCGCCGAGACCGTCGAGGTCGGCGAGGACCCGTCGGGCCACATCGACTGCGAGGACCTGCGCCGGCGGCTCGCCCGGTACGCCGACCGGCCGCTGCTGATCGGCAGCTTCTCGGCCGCCTCCAACGTCACCGGCATCCTGACCGACACCGGCCGGGTCGCCCGGCTGCTGCACGAGCACGGCGCGCTGTCGTTCTGGGACTACGCAGCCGCCGCTCCGTACGTGCCGATCCGGATGAGGGCGAGCGCGCTCGGCGCGGGCGATCACAAGGACGCGATCTTCCTGTCGCCGCACAAGTTCATCGGCGGCCCGCAGACGCCCGGCGTGCTCGTGGTGCGCCGCGACCTGGTCCGCAACCGGGTGCCCACCGCCCCCGGCGGCGGCACCGTGTTGTTCGTGGACCCGTCCGGGCACCGCTATCTCGACGACCCCGTCGCCAGGGAAGAGGGCGGCACTCCGGCCATCGTGGAGTCGATCCGCGCCGGGCTGGTGTTCCGTCTCAAGCAGGCCATCGGCACCGATCTCATCCAGGCCCGCGAGGAACGCTTCTGGCAGCGGGCCCTGCGGCGCTGGGAGCGTAACCCGGACATCGAAATTCTCGGCGACCGGCACGCGCACCGACTGTCGATCGTCTCGATCAGGATCCGCGCGGGCGGCGGGCTGTTCCTGCACCACAACTACGTGGTGGCGGTGCTGAACGACCTGTTCGGCATCCAGGCGCGCGGCGGCTGCTCATGCGCCGGCCCGTACGGTCACCGCCTGCTGGCCATCGACCAGGCGCACTCGCGGGCCCTCGAGCAGGAACTCGAGGCGGGCTGCCAGGGCATCAAGCCCGGCTGGGTGCGCGTCAACTTCAACTACTTCATCTCCGACACGGTCTGCGACTATCTCATCGAAGCCGTGGATCTGCTGGCCCGGCATGGCCACCGGCTGCTGCCCGACTATCTCTTCGACCCGGCCACCGGGCTGTGGCGGCACCGCGACGGCGCCGCCGAGCCGCTCCTGCATCTCAGTGACCTGCGCTTCGACGGGCGCGGCTCGCCTGCGGCCCGCGTACGGGCCGGCGAGGACGCCCTGCCGCGTCATCTGGAGCAAGCCCGCGCCATCCTGGAGTCGCGCCCGGACGAGATCGACCTGGCCCCACCGGACCTGCCGGACGACTTCGAACGCCTGCGCTGGTTCCCGCTGCCCAGAGCGTGCCAGGCCGCGCCATGAAGACACCGCTGGACGGCGCCGGCCGGGCGCTCGCCGTGGTGGCGCACCCTGACGACGAGTCGTTCGGGCTCGGCGCCGTCCTCAGCGCCCTGACCAGGCGCGGGACCAAGGCGGTGGTGCTGTGCTTCACGCACGGCGAGGCGTCCACCCTGCACGGGGTCGATGGTGATCCGCACCGGATCCGGGCCGCGGAGCCGGCCGCCGCGAGTACCGCGCTCGGCCTCGCGCACACGCGAATAGCCGTCGACCGTACCGCCAAGCCGGCGCGATCGCCCGGCACCGTAGCCAGGCCGAGAGCAACCCGGTGCTGTGGCGCGGCCTGGAACTCCTCGGCGATGCCGAACACCTGAGGCTCCTGCAACCGCGCACCGTTTCCTGTCGTCAATGGGTCACTGCAGGGCCAGGTGACTCGTGGTACGGCGATCCAGGACCTTTGGCCCTGCGCCGGTGCCCGGAGGCCGGGATAGAGCTGGGGTATGGCAGGGACGGTGCTCGTCGTGGAGGACGAGAAGGCGATCCGCGATCTGCTGCGGCGCTATCTCGAACGTGCCGGCCATGGCGTGCTCACGACCGGTTCGGGGGCTGAGGCGCTGCGGCTGCTGGAGGCCGGTGATGTCGATCTGATGGTGCTCGACCTGGGCCTGCCCGACCTCGACGGGATCGACGTTCTGCGCGCCGCCCGTGCTGGAGGCGGAACGCCGGTGCTGGTGCTCACCGCCCGCGACGCGCTGGAGGAGCGCCTCCAGGGCTTGCGCCTGGGGGCCGACGACTATGTGACCAAGCCGTTCAGCCCGATGGAGGTGGTCCTGCGTGTGCGGGCGGTCCTGCAGCGCGCCCGCGGCCAGAACGGCGCAGGTGACCCGGCATCTTACGGCGGCGGGCGTCTGCGGATCGACGAGCCGCGCCACGAGGCCGTCCTGGACGGCGAGCGGCTGGACCTGACGCCGACCGAGTGGGGGATGCTGGTGGCGCTGGCCGCGGTGCCCGGCCGCGTCTACTCTCGCTACGAGCTGGTCAACCGGGTGCGCGGGTACGAGTTCGCCGGCTACGAGCGCACCGTCGACTCCCACGTCAAGAACCTGCGGCACAAGCTCGGGCCCGCGGGCTCGGAGATCGTCCAGACCGTGCTGGGTGTCGGTTACCGGCTGGGACTGGGTCGTGACCCGTGATCGCGGCCGGGCGGGCATGGGCCTGCTCGGGCCGCTCGGGCGGCGCCTGCTGGCCGCGTTCGTCGTGGTCACCCTGCTGTCGGTGGCGGCGCTCACCCTGGCCTCGCTGATCGGGACGGGCGCCGGCATCACCGCCGCACCCGTCGTGGTGGCGGGGATGAGCGTCGGCACGGTGCAACTGCGGTTCGGCACACCCGCCGACTCCGGCGCCCGCGATGTCGCCTGGGGCTGGATCGCGGCCGCCGCCCTGCTCGCGCTGGCTCTCGCGCTGGCCGCGAGCTTGTGGGTGACCCGCCGTATGACCGTCCCGATCGGCGCGGTCACCCATGCCGCGCGGGCGTTCGCCGCCGGGCGGCGCGGCAGAAAGTCGTCGTGGGCGGGCCGAAAGGCACGACCCTCCAGCACATTCGCGATCTGGCGCAGGAATGGGCCGAAGGCCGTGGGGTGCGGGACCTTCGATGGTGGTGCCGCCCTGGCCCCGGAGGTGTGCTGCAAGAGAGGGGCCGAGGAGGGCGAGGACGATGATCATTGTGGGGGTCGACGGGTCGCGGGCCGGGCTGGAGGCGGTCGGCTGGGCCGCTCGGGAGGCGGCGATCCGGCAGGCGGAGCTGAGCGTGGTGCATGCGCTGCCACGATGGGTCTGCGATCGCGACGACGGCCGCTACGCCGAGGTGGCCGCATGGATGCGCCGGGGCGGCAAAGAAGTTCTCGACGCGGGCGAGGAACGGGCCCGCCGCGAGAACCGCGACGTCAAGGTGACGGCCGACCTGCTGCCCGGCGACCCGCGCACCGCGCTGGTCAGGGCATCGAGGGACGCCGAACTTCTGGTGGTCGGCAGCCACGGGATCGGCGGGGTGCGCGGGCTGCTCGTCGGCTCGGTGGCGTACGGCGTCGCCGGCCGCACCGCCTGTGACCTGGTCGTGGTGGGTGCGCTGCCGTCGCTGCCGCGCGGTGAGATCGTGGTGGGGGTGGACGGCTCGTACCGGTCGCGGCTCGTACTGGAGGCGGCCTTCGCCGAGGCCGATCGGCGGGGCACGACGCTGCGCGCCGTGCACGCCTGGGCCTGGCCCCGCATGGACGGATTCGAGCCGGCTGATCCCGCCAGGGAGGCCGGAGCGCTGATCCTGCTGAAGGAGACTCTCGCCGGATACGGCGAGTCGCACCCCGACGTGCCCGTGGTGGCCGAGATCGTACACGGCCATCCTGCCGAGGTGTTGCGGCAGGCGGCCTCCGGTGCCGACGTGCTCATGGTGGGATCTCACGGGCACGGCACGTTCGCCGGAATGGCACTCGGCTCGGTCAGCCAGGAGTTGCTGCACCGCACGCCCTGTCCGCTGTGGGTGGTTCCTACCGGTCTCCACCACCGCGGGGAGCCCGAGCCGAACGCGAGGTGACGTCATGTCCATCGTGGTCAAGGAGACGCACGCCGCCGTGGTCGTCCTGTTCGGCGAGCGCGCTTACAAGCTGAAGAAGCCGGTGGACTTCGGCTTCCTGGACTTCACCACGCGGCGCGCCAGGCTGGCCGCCTGCCGCCGCGAGGTGGAGCTGAACCGCAGGCTCGCCCCCGACGTGTACGAAGGCGTGGCCGACGTGCGCGGCCCCGACGGCCAGGCGTGCGAGCATCTGGTCGTCATGCGGCGCATGCCCGAGGAACGGCGCCTGGCCACGCTGGTGCGCGTCGGCTCGCCCGTGGACGAGCAGCTGAGGGCGATCGCCCGCGCCGTCGCCGGGCTGCACGCCGCAAGCCCGCATGGCCCCGCGATCGACCACGAGGGCAGTGTGAAGGCGCTGCACAGCCGGTGGACCGACAGCTTCGACCAGGTACGCGGCCTGCCCTCGCCACCGATCGAGCGGCCCGTGCTGGACGAGATCGAACGCCTGACACTGCGCTTCCTCGACGGCCGCGCATCCCTGTTCGAGGCCCGAAGGTCGGCGGGCCGGATCGTGGACGGCCACGGCGACCTGCTGGCCGAGGACATCTTCTGCCTGGACGACGGCCCCAGGATCCTGGACTGCCTGGAGTTCGACGACCGGCTGCGCTACCTGGACGGGCTGGACGACGCCGCGTTCCTGGCCATGGACCTGGAGCGGCTGGGCGCACCCCGGCTGGCCGAGCGCTTCCTGAGCTGGTACGCCGAGTTCTCCGGCGACCCCGCGCCGCCGGCACTGTGGCACCACTACGTCGCCTACCGCGCCTTCGTCCGCGCCAAGGTCGCCTGCCTGCGCCACTGGCAGGGCGAGACCGACACGACAGGGGAGACCCGCCAGCGGGCCGAGGCGGAAGCGCAGGCCCGGCGACTGGCCGAGCTCACGCTGCGCCACCTGCGAGCGGGCGCGGTGAGCCTGATCCTGGTCGGCGGCGCGCCCGCGACCGGCAAATCCACGATGGGCATGGGCCTGGCCGACCGGCTCGGCCACACGCTGCTGCACAGCGACCGCGTCCGTAAGGAACTGGCCGGGCTGGACCCGATGAAACCCGCCCCCGCGCCCTACCGGCAGGGCATCTACGACGCCGCGCACACCGAGCAGACCTACGCCGAACTGCTGTCGCGCGCGGAGAAGCTGCTCGGCATGGGCGAATCGGTCATCCTCGACGCCTCCTGGACCGCCCGCCGGCACCGGGACAAGGCCGGGGAGATCGCCACCCGTGCCGCCGCCGACCTCGTACAACTGCGCTGCACCGCCATGCCCCAGATCATCGCCCGGCGGCTGGCCGCCCGGCGGCCCGGCCTGTCGGACGCGGACCCGGCGATCTCCCTGGCCATGGCCGCGGGCCTGGACGCCTGGCCGGCCGCCGTCGAGATCGACACCGGCGCCGACCTGCCGAACAGCATCGAACGGGCCCTGGAAGCCGTGCACCCGGTGGAGCAGAAGCCGTCATGGTGCTTCCGCCGGCCCCAGCTCGAACCCGGATGAGAAGGGAAGCGGCGATGGACGAGCAGGTCATAGGCCGCCGACTCAAAGCGCGTGAGCCGGGACGCCCGCACATCCGAGGGGAGCGAGCCGATGAGCGTACGGCCTGAGGAGATCGCCCGGCAGGTGTACCGGCTGGAGACCGGGCACGGGCTCACCGAGGCGAACGTGTACCTGGTCGGGTCGCGGTCCGGCTGGGTGCTGATCGACACCGCGTGGGCCGGCCGGGCCCCGGACATCCAGGCCGCGGCCGCGTCACTCTTCGGCCCCGGCAGCAGGCCCGAGGCGATCCTGCTCACCCACATCCACCCCGACCACTCGGGTGCGGCCCCGGCGCTCGCCGCGGCCTGGCACGTGTTCGTGCACGTGCATCCGGAGGAGCTGCGGTTCGCGCCCGGCCGGTACCTCCCCGAGTACGCCCACCCGCTCGATCGCCGGGTCATCGCCCCGCTGCTGAGGCTGGTGCCACGGCGCCGGCTGGAGGCGATGCGGGCCGGGAACAGCCTGGAAGGCGCGGTGGTGGGCTACGAGCCGGACGAGGGCGTACCTGGTCTGACGGGCTGGACCTGCGTACCGACCCCCGGCCACACGCCCGGGCACGTGGCCTTCCTCCGCTCCGCCGACGGCGTGCTCATCAGTGGTGACGCGGTGGTCACGGTCGAACTGAACTCCCCGCGCGGGTTCCTGCGGCCGCGGCTGTCAGGGCCTCCCCGCTACACCACCTGGGACTGGGACCGCGCCCGGAGGTCGGTCGAAGAGCTGGTCGAGTGGCAGCCGCGCCTGCTCGCCCCCGGCCACGGCCGCCCGGCCTCCGCACTCGGCGGGCGCGGACTGCGCGACCTCGCCCGGCGAATGAGACGCCTTTCCCTCACCCGCGGTCCGCGATGATGAAGGCGGTCGCACCGGCCATGGTGGTGACCTTCGGATAGTCGTCCTCCTCGATGCGGCGGCCACCGGCCTCGCTGAGGATTTCGACGTAGGCGAGGAAGTCCAGCGAGTCGAGTTCGAGCAGGTCCCGGAAGTCGGCGTCCGGCGGGACGGCCTGCAGGTCGGCTTCGGGGGCGACCTGCAGGAGAGCGTCCTGAACCATCTCCATGGCTTGTTGCGGGGTCATAGCTCCTCCGGGTGGTTGAGCAGGCGGTCGACGGCAGTGAGGAAACGCGCGCCGGTGTAGCCGTCGGTGGCGCGATGGTCGGCGGCGAGGGTGACGGTGACCAGGGGGCGGACGCCGAGCAGGCCGTTGACGGCCCACGGCCGTTCGGTGATCCGGCCGAAGCCGGCCAGCGCCACCTGGGGCGGGTAGATGACGCCGTGCACCGACTCCACGCCCTGCTCGCCGAGGTTCGTGGCGGTGATCGTGGCCTCGGTCATCTCCGTGCCGCGCAGGCGTCCGCCGCGGGCCCGCAGAACGAGGTCCTTCATGCCTGCCATGAGGTCGGCGAGGCCGAGCCGGGCGGCGTCGTGGAGGGCGGGGGCGATCAGGCCGCCGCCCCTCAGCGAGATAGCCACCCCGAGGTGCACGGCCTCGCCGGGGACGAAGCGGTCGTCGGTCCAGAAGCCGTTGAGCTCGGGAACCTCCGAGGCCGCCAGTGCGGTCGCCTTGAGAAGCACGGCGGCCGGCAGGATGCGCCGGGAGACGGGCAGGTCACGGTTGCGGTCGCGCAGCCACGCCAGGGCGGTGCTCATGTCTGTGGTCTGGGTGAGGTAGTAGTGCGGGATCTCGCGTTTGGAGCGGCTCATCGCGCGGGCGATGGCCTGCCGCATCGTGGCCTGCCGCGCGCCGTTCCGCCGCTCGGCCGCGTCGGGCGGGGAAGGCCGCGGTTCTGGCGTCGGGCCGGTGGCGGCGCGCCGTACGTCTTGCGAGTGGATGGTGCCCGTGCGGCCGGTGGCGGCGTGGCGTACGTCTTGTGCGCGGATGGCGCCCGTGCGGCCGGTGGGTGTCACGGTGGCCAGGTCCACGCCCAGCTCGCTCGCGAGACGGCGGGCCAGCGGTGAGGCCTTGAGCCGGGCCGCGAGTGCCGCCTCGCGCCCGTCCCGGGGCGGGTGGCCCTGCGCGGGAGGGGTCGCGCGGATCACGTCGGCGCGCGTCACCTTGCCGCCAGGCCCGGTGCCGGGTACGGCCGCGAGGTCCACGCCTTGTTCGGCGGCGAGGTGTCGTACCAGCGGGGACAACACGGGAGAAGGCGGCACGCCCGCGCTCGGGGTCGCGGGAGGCGGGGCCTCGGGCGTCGGCGGTGTCGCGATCGGGCCGGGCTCGGTACGGGACGGCGGCTGCGCCGCTTCGGTGATGACGGCCAGCGGGGTGCCCACTGGGACGCGCTGGTCCAGGCCGACGAGCAGTCCGGTGACCACTCCGGAGTGGAAGGACTCGACCTCGATGGTGGCCTTGTCGGTGTCGATGACCGCGATGGGGTCGCCCTTGGCGATGGTGTCGCCGGGCTTGACCAGCCATTCGGTGATGGTGCCGGTTTCCATGTCGGCGCCGAGCGAGGGCATGCGGAACTCGGCCATCACGCGCTCACCGCCCGCCGGGCGGCCGCGACGATGGCGGGCACCTGGGGCAGGGCGGCCTCTTCCAGGTGGCGGGCGTAGGGGATGGGCACTTCGGCGGTGCAGACGCGCTCGATCGGGGCGTCCAGCTCGTAGAAGGCGTGCTCGACGAGCCGGGCGATGATCTCGGCGGACAGGCTGCCCGAGCGCCAGCCCTCGTCCACGATGACCGCCCGATGCGTCCTGGTCACCGACTCCACGATGGTCGCCTCGTCCAGGGGCCGTAGCACGCGCAGGTCCACGACTTCAGCCTCGATACCGCCGTCGGCCAGCTCGTCGGCGGCGGACAACGTCTTGTGCAGGGTGCCGCCGTAGGTGAGCAGGGTGACGTCGCGGCCTGGGCGGCGCATCGCCGCGCTGGTGATGTCCACCTTCTCGGTGCCGGGTTCGCCGGAGGTGTTGTAGAGGGTGCCGTGCTCGAAGATCAATACGGGGTCGGGGTCATCGAGGGCGGGCGCGAGCATCCAGCGGGCATCGGCCACCGTGGCGGGGGCCAGGATGCGCAGGCCGGGGATGTGGGCGTACCAGCCTTCGAGGCTGTGGGAGTGCTGGGCGGCGAGCTGCCGTCCGGCGCCGGTGGTCATCCTGATCACCAACGGGACGTTGAACTGGCCGCCGGACATGTGCAGGATCGTCGCGGCGTTGTTGAGGATCTGGTCGAGCGCGAGCAGGCTGAAGTTGACCGTCATGATCTCGACAATGGGCCGAAGGCCGCCCATCGCGGCGCCGATGCCGGCGCCGACGAACGCCGATTCCGACAGCGGCGTGTCGCGGACGCGCTCGGGGCCGAACTTCTCCAGCAGGCCGAGGCTGACGGCGAAACAGCCGCCGTAGGCGCCGACGTCCTCGCCCATCAGGAACACCCGCTCGTCGGTAAGCATGGCCTCGCTGATGGCCTCGCGCATCGCTTCCCGGTAGGTGGTCATGTCACACCTCGCTGTGGACGAAGCGGGTGAGCTCCCCGACCGGCTCGAGCGGTGCCTGCTCGGCGAACTCGATCGCCTCGTCGAGCTCCTGGGCGATCTCCTTGTCCAGCTCGGCCCGCTCCTGCTCGGGCAGCTCGATCGTGTCGACGGGGTCGCGGTGCTTCCACTGCTCGATCTCAGCCTTGTCGCGGTAGCGGTCGGGGTCGTACATCGAGTGGGCGCGGAAGCGGTAGGTGCGCAGCTCCAGGAAGTGCGGGCCGGCGCCGCCGCGGACGGCCTCGCACGCCCGCTCGGCCGCGTTCACGACCGCGTGCACGTTCATGCCGTCGACCGGCCAGGCCGCCACGTCGTACGCCGCGGCGCGCAGCGCCAGGTCGGTCTCGGCCTGGGATCGCGCCAGCGCTGTGCCCATCGCGTACTGGTTGTTCTCGCAGGCGAACAGGACCGGCAGCCGCCACAGAGAGGCCAGGTTGAGGCACTCGTGGAACTCGCCCTCGGCCATCGCGCCCTCGCCGAAGAAGCAGGCTGTCACCCGTGGGCGGTTGAGCAGCTTGTCGGCCAGCGCCAGCCCGACGGCCAGCGGGAGGCCGCCGCCGACGATGGCGTTGCCGCCGTAGAAGCGGCGTTCGGCGTCGAAGATGTGCATCGAGCCGCCGCGGCCCCGGCTGGTGCCGGACGCCTTGCCGTACATCTCCGCCATGATCGCCTTGGCGGGCACGCCGCGGGCCAGGGCGTGGCCGTGCTCGCGGTAGGTGGACACGACCGTGTCCTCAGGGGTCAGCGCGTGGCAGACGCCGGCGGCCACGGCCTCCTCGCCGATGTACAGGTGCATGAAGCCGCGGATCTTCTCGGCGCTGTACAGCTCCACGCAGCGTTCCTCGAAGCGGCGGATGCGCAGCATCTGACGCAGCAGCTCCCGGTCGTGGGACGGCGGGGTACGCGATTTACGTGCCATGCCCTCACGGTGCGCCCGCCGGCCGGGACGGGACAGGGCCCAAGGTCCCTGGTTCACGAGGCAATGGGTCCTGCCTGCGCCGGGGGCGACCTCACGCAGCTGACGGGCAAGTGCCCGTCAGCGACGGTGCCGTGCCCGGCCGACCAGGTTGAGCGGCAAGGGAGCGACGTCGTCGAGGCGTGCGCCATGGTCGACGATCTCGTCCCGGGTGATGCACGCGTGCGGCATCGCGAAGTGATTCGTGCTGGCGGCGTCGGTGGCGATGACGGTACCGCCGAAATGGTGAACGGCAGTGGCGCCGGGAGTGAGCGGATCGCCGTCACGGGCGGATGCCACGGGAAGGCTGGTGTGTTGGGCCAGGATGGCCGCAAGCAAGCTCTTGTGGTCGGGTGCGAGGTGCTGCAGCACGATGACGGCGCCGGGGAATCCGGCGGGGAGTGCGGACAGGCCGCGGCTGGGGGCCTTCAGGCCGCCGGCCGAGCACACGATGGCGACGATCGGGAAACGTCCAACGTGTATCCCCGCGTCGCGAACGATCATCTGATGGGGGCTCCTCTCTGCGGTGTCATCGCATGCCTGCCTTGTTGGGGTCGCGTCCATGGGGCTACGAGGCGGAGGAGGGTGAGTGCAGCAGCATCGTGCGGCGCAGGAGGTGCTGGAGGTCGTCGGTGGTGATCATGCCGGTGACGTGCCCGTCCTCGGCGACGACCGCCACGAGCTTGCCGATGGGGCGCAGCCCGGTCAGGTTGACGGCGGGAGCGTCGGATGCGAGAACGTGGTGTGGGGGCAGCGGGGTCATGACTGCGCGGACGCGCAGCCCGCCGCGGCGCTTCGAGGGGACGGCGATGATCTGGTCGGCGGTGATGACACCGACGGGATCGCCCGCCAGCTCCACGACCGGGAAGACGTCCTGATCGGAGTCGGCGACGGTCTGCTCGGCACACATCTGCAAGGTGTGCCAGGCCTGCGCGCACGCCGGGGCCTGATGCATGACGTCGGCGACCGTCGCGCCGCTCAGCGCGCCGCGCACCAGATGGGCTGTCCCTTCGGCACTGGCGGAGGACGTGAGGAACCAGCCGATCAGCACGGTCCAGATGCCGTTGCTCAGGCTGAAGAACGTCATCTCGAGCAGGCCCAGGCCCACGAATGCCAGGCCAAGGGTACGCCCGGCGCGGACGGCGGCCAGCTCGGCCCGGGACCGGTCGTGGTGGTGCCGCCACAGCAGGGCACGCAGCACGCGCCCGCCGTCCAGAGGCGCGCCGGGCAGCAGGTTGAACACGGCCAGCACGCCGTTCATCGTGGCCAGCCAGAGCAGGGACCGGGTCAGCAGCGGCGAGGCCCCCAGGGCCTCGCCGAGGAGCGCGCCCCCGGGCCCCCCCCGGAGGAGGTAGCCGCCGCCCAGCAGCAGCCCCGCGGCCGCGCTGACCACGGGCCCGGCGGCGGCGATGACGAGGTCGGCCCTGGGGTCCGGCGGCTGGTCCTCAAGCTCGGAGAAGCCGCCCAGCATCCAGAGCGTGATCGATTTGACCCTCACGCCGTGCCGTCTGGCCAGCACGCTGTGAGCCAGCTCGTGGGCCATCAGGCAGGCCAGGAACGCCAGTGCGGCGGCGACGCCGGTCGCCCAGTAGAGCGCCCTGGCATGGCCCGGCGCGGCGGCGGGCAGCACACTGTCGGCGATGATCAGCGCGATCAGGGCGAGGACGAGCAACGCCGACCAGTTGGCTCCGATGGGAATGCCGAACAGGCGCCCCAGACGCACAGAAGCCTTCATGACCCCATCCTCTGCACCCGCGGACTGCGAGGACAGGAGGCCTTCGTCCCGGGGTGCGCACCATTGGTCCCGCACAGTGCGAGCAACGCCATCAGCGCTGCCCAACGCTTCGAGGCGGGGGACTTTCGGCCCCACCGAGAGCACCGCGACGTTGCCACACTCGTGCTGCGGGGCGCTGAAAAAGGAGCGGGCGTATGCGATGGGAACGGATGTCCAAGTGGCAGCAGGGCCTGCTGATGGCGCTGGTGTCGGTCGAGATGGCGTTGACGACGGGGGCGGCCGTCGACCTGGCGTTCAGCCCCAAGGGCGCGGTACGGGGGAGCAGAGGGTTGTGGTGGCTGGGCATCTCCGTCCAGCCGATCGGCCCGATCGCCTACCTGCTGTGGGGGCGGCGACGCTCCCCTCAGAAGGTCTGAGGCGGGCTTCGTCATGCGTGTGACCTTGTCGAGGGCTGTGGACCGGCTCCAGGCGCTTCTGGTGAACCCGATCGCCGGCTGGCTGCTGCGTACGCCGCTGCACGACCTGTTGTCGGAGCGCGTCGCCCTGCTGGCCCTCACCGGCCGCCGGAGCGGGGCCGCCATCCGCCTTCCCGTGCGGTACGAGCAACGCGGAGACACGCTCACCGTGGTCAGCAGGCCGTCACGGCGGTGGTGGCGCAACCTCGATGAGGGCTCGCCGGTACGGCTCACGTTGCGGGGGCGGGCCCGGCACGGCCACGCCACCGCCGTCCGGGCCGATCCAGTTGTTGTCGTGACCATCCGCCTGGCAGCAGAGCAGCCCGGCCCTCCGCAGGCTCAGGGGCGGCTGTGGTGGCGCTGGACGAAGGCGGTCACGCTCGGCGAGATCACCGGATTCGCGGTGCCGGCCGTCGTGGCGGCTCAGGTGGCGGGACCCGAGTGGACGTTGCTGGGCATCGGGCCGTTGCTCCAGGGCGCGGCCATCGTCATGGCCGGAGCGGTGGAGGGCATGATCCTCGGCCTCGCGCAGGCATACGTGCTCAGGGCCGCCCTTCCCGCGATCCCCACACGAGCGTGGGTGCGTGCGACGGCGGCCGGAGCGGTGATCGCCTGGTCCGTCGGCGTGTTGCCGATCGTCCTGGGCGAGCGGATCGTGCGCTGGCCGCCGGCCGTCCTGGTCCTGCTCGGGCTGAGCCTGCTCGGGTCGATGGGCCTGCTGCAAGCGCGGGTGCTGCGCGGCCAGGTGCGCGAGGCGTGGCGATGGGTGATTGCCTCCGCCGGCTCCTGGCTGATCGCGCTGGGCGCCTTCGCGCTGGTGACCACGCCGCTGTGGCAGGAGGGGCAGCCTGGCTGGCTGGTCGTGACCATCGGCGTCCTCGGCGGGGTGGTCATGGCGGCGACGGTGGCGGCGCTCACCGGGGCCGCGATCGTGCGCCTGCTTTCTTCGGGTGACGACCGGTGCCGGAGAGAAAGGCGGCTGAGCTGAGGACTTTGGACACTGACCGATGGCGTCTCCCGCGGGAATCCTGATGGCAGACGAGCTGCTGGAGGACTTGCGATGGATACGCGTGGCAACTCCGTCGGCGCTCTGCGGTGCTCCGGGCCGCAGGCGCTGACGGTGGGCGTGGAGGAAGAGTTCCTTCTGCTGGATCCCGCCGACGGCCGCCCGGCTTTGCGCGCCCCGGAGATTCTGGCGTTGCTCAGTGGTCATCCGCAGGTCAAGCCCGAGCTCATGCGCTACCAGCTGGAAACGGTGACCGGCGTGTGCACGGACCTGGAGCAGGTGCGAGAGGAACTGGCTCGGAACCGGCGGCTCGCCGCCGCGGCCGCCGCCGAACTGGGCTGCCACCTCATCGCGTCCGGGATCACTCCGCAGCGCGGGCCGGGGCTGTCCGCCGTCACCTCCGACGCGCGTTATCAGGAGCTGGCCGCCCGGCACGGCCCCTTGGTCGCCCGCTCCGGCACCTGCGGCCTGCACGTACACGTCGGCGTCCCCGCGCGCGAGCTGGGCGTGCACGTCCTGGCCAGGCTGCGGCCCTATCTGCCCACGCTCCTGGCGCTGAGCGCCAACTCGCCCATCACCGCAGGCCGGGACAGCGGCTGGGCCAGCCGCCGCTACCCGGAATGGATCCGCTGGCCGTCGGCGCGGCCCCCTCGCATGTGGCCGTCGGCGGCTGCCTACGACACCACGGTACGCCGCACCATCAGCAGCGGCCGGGCCATGGACGAACGGTCCGTCTACTTCCACGCGCGCCTGTCGCCGCGCTACCCGACCGTGGAGGTACGGATCATGGACACCTGTCTGTCGGCTGACGATGCCGTCGCCGTGGCGGCCCTCGTACGCGCCCTCGCCGGCCTCGCCATCAAGGAGCTCCAGGGCGGCGTGCCGATCAGGCGGATGAGCGGCCGGCAGATAGACGCCGAGCTGGTCCGCGCCGCCCGCGACGGCCTGGGCGCGTATGCCATCGACCCGTACACGGGCCGCCTGTCGGCGCACCGTACGCTGTTGGAGGTCCTGCTGGAGCGCCTGCCCGACCCCGAACCGGTCGCACGGTCCCTCAGCGGTCTCATGACGCGCGGGACGGGGGCCGACCGGCAGCGCGCCCTGTGGTCCCGGGCCGCCACGCCCGGCGCCTTCGCTCGATTGCTCGCCGACGCCACGCTCGACCGGCCGACCGAGGAGGCGGCCCGCGGAGACGTGCCGGCCACACGTCCGTGAAGAAGATGGCCATGCCTCCCGTTCCTGCGCTCCTCTTCGCCACGGCGGATCAGCCTGGGCAGCCCGTCATTCGTGCAGATCGCCGCGTTGGCCGGATCATTCGTGCTCGGGGCCGGCCTGATCTATCTGGTACTCCTCAGGACCAAGAGCGCGGACGAGCGAGTGATCATTTTGTGGGTGCTGTTCGAGGTGGGCGTGCACTACGTGCCGATGGGGGCTGGCCCATGGGCCGCTGATCTCCGTCCTCGGCGTGCTCACCATGGCGAACGCGTTCGCGGGGCTGCGGATCAGGGCACCGCTGCTGGCGTTCGGCGTGATCGACGCGATGCCGAAACTCGGCGTCGGTGTGGTGATGCTGATCGTGCATCCGGCGCTGACCTGCGGCTGATCAGGTTCATGGGCGGGAGCTGCCTGGCCGCCGCCCCTCCCGGCGCGATCTTCATGCACTGCCTGCCGGTCTACCGCGGCGAGGAGGTCACCGCCGAGGTGATCGACGGCCCCTGCTCCCATGCGTTCCATCAAGCGGCCAACCGGCTGGCGACCACGCAGGCCGTACTCGAAGCGCTGCTGCTGCGAACCCTGCAAGGGGCAACGTGCTGAATCGCATCGGCGGGAACGCCTTACGACGGGACTAAGGTCCCGGCAGGAGGAGTCGTACGGCGCTGCTCCTGAAGCCGCAGGAACGGTGTGCTGGGTGCCACAAGGAAACGGCGAAACACCCCTCGAAAGGGGGCCATCATGGCCGCCACCGACAGCAGGCCCGTCATGCATACCGGGGCCGCCCAGAATCGCCGCCCCGTCGATTACGTCTGGGCAGCCGCCCGGATCTCGATCGGGTGGATCTTCCTGTGGGCGTTCCTCGACAAGACCTTCGGCTGGGGCTTCGCCACTCCGGTCGAGCGGGCCTGGATCAACGGGGGCAGTCCGACGACCGGGTTCCTGAAGGGCACAGGCGAGAACGCGCTCGGCGGCTTCTTCGGCTCGCTGGCCGGTCAGGCGTGGGTGGACTGGCTGTTCATGGCCGGTCTGCTCGGCGTCGGCCTGGCCCTGATCCTGGGAATCGGCACCCGGATCGCCGCCGGCGCGGGCACCGCGATGCTGCTCCTCATGTGGGCAGCCGAGCTGCCCCTGGCCAACAACCCGTTCATCGACGACCACATCATCTACTCGATCGTCCTCATCGGTCTCGCCCTCACCGGCGCCGGATGCACCTTAGGACTGGGCAACCTGCCCATCGTCCAGCGCACCCCCTGGCTGAAGTAGCGCCTGCACCGGACGTCCGCTTCCGCCACGGCAAGCGGGCGTCGTGCTGTTCGATGATCCTGACGTGGCATGCCTGGGCGCGCTCGGTCGCGAGGCCATGAAGAGACGTGCGTGTCGAAAGGGCCGATCGTCCGCGCCGGGGGGTCCTTCTCCTCTGGAGGCGTCACTTGTCAAGGGTGTGTGCTGAGGGTGTGGGAATCGGCAGCATGAAAGGAGGCTGCCATGGCCCTGCTGGAGCCTAGGGGCGCGACGTTCCCGTTCCTGGAGCCGGCGGAGTTGCTGGAGGACCCGGTGTTCGGGTTCAGGCCCTACGGTCAGATCGTGCGGATCGAGGACTACGTCGCCGACGGCCGGTACGTGCTGCGCGCCGAGCTGCCGGGCATCGACCCCGACAAGGACGTCGAGGTCACCGTGGATGACGGCATGCTGTACATCCGGGCCGAGAAGACCCGCAAGATCACCGAGCCGCACCGCTCCGAGTTCGCCTACGGGGCGCTCACCAGAGCGGTGACGCTGCCCGCCATGGCGAAGACGGACGATGTCAAGGCCACCTACCGGGCCGGCGTCCTCGAGATCAGCGTGGGGCTGGTCGAGGGCGAGAAGGCAGGGGGCCGGCGGATCGCCGTCGAGAGCTGAGGCGGGGACCGGACAGCGGGCGGGAGCCGGAAAGAGGCTCCTGCCCGCCTTCTCCTCCGGAAGGGAGGCCGGTGATGGACGAACCGGTCGTGGTCGGAATCGATGGATCGCATGCGGCGGACCTGGCGCTCGGCTGGGCTGCCGATGATGCCGCGCGGCGCGGACGCCGCCTGCGCATCGTGCACGTACGCGAGCCGTGGGCCGGGGAGCGCCCGCTGACCGCGGCCTCGGACCACCAGACGCGTACCGAGCAGGACCTTGCGATGCTGGCCGTCGCCGCGGACCGGGCGCACGGGCGGCATGCCGGACTGCGCGTCGCCACCGCGCTGGTCACCGGCGGGCTGATCGAGCGGCTGAGGAGCGAGGCGGAGAGTGCCGACACTCTGGTGCTGGGCAGCCGGGGGCTGAGCGCGCCGGCCGGGCTACTGATGCGGGCGGCGGGAGACTTGCTGGCCGGGCGCGTGCACTGCCCGGTGGTGGTCGTCCGGTCGGCTGCACGGAGCGGGCGCGGCGAGGTCGTCGTGGGTTATGACGGGTCGCCCGGCGCCGAGGCGGCGCTGGCGTACGCGCTGGAGCAGGCCCGCGCCCGTGAGGTGCGCCTGCGCGCCCTCTACGCCGAACCGGTGCTCGCGCTCGTCACCGTCTCGCTGGGGCACGAACCCGCGGCGCACCCACGCGCCTTGCCTCTGACGGAACGGACTTTGGCGGAACGACTGGCGCCGTGGCGTCAGTCGTATCCCGAGGTCGAGATCACCGAGTCGCTCGCCGCGGGTCATCCGCTGCCGGCCCTGGCTCGTGCCTCCCGCCGGGCTGCCCTGGTCGTGGTGGGCTGTCGCGGCCTGCACGGTCTCGCTTCGGTGCTACCCGGCTCGGTCAGCCGCGGCGTGCTGCGCCGCGTGGACGGCCCGGTCGCCGTGGTAGCGGCTCCCGCGTCGAACGAACGGACGGCATCATGATCATTCACAAGCGCGGGCACTCGGCCGCATCGCCGATCCTGGCCGACTACGAGAGCGAGCGGCGCGCGTACACCTGGCCGCCCCCGGCGGATGTCAACATCGCCTGGCAGGCGGTGGATCAGCACGCGGCTTCTGCCGCCCGCGACCGGGTGGCTCTGCGCTGCATCGGCAGGGACGACTCGCTCACCGAGCTGACCTACCTGGATCTGCACCTGCGGACCAACCGCTTCGCGAACGTCTTGCGCGGGCTCGGCGTCGGCCGGGGGGAGCGCGTCTTCACCCTGCTGGGCAGGGTCCCGGAGCTATACGTCACCGTGCTCGGCACGCTGAAGAACCGCAGCGTCCTGGCCCCGCTGTTCTCCGCCTTCGGCCCCGAGCCGATTCGCGAGCGGCTGCGCCTGGGCGACGGCCGCGTCCTGGTCACCACCCCGGACCTGTACACCCGGAAGATCGCTCCGATCCGCGAGGCGCTGCCCGGCCTGAAACACGTGCTGGTCACCGGGCAGGATCCGACGCCGGAAGGCGCCCTGCGGCTGGAGAAGCTGATGGCCACGGTCGGGCCGGCGTTCGAGATCCCGCCGACTGAGGCCGAGGACATGGCGCTCCTGCACTTCACCAGCGGCACCACCGGCAAGCCGAAAGGCGCGGTGCACGTGCACGGCGCGGTGGCCGCGCACATGGCGACCGCCCGCTACGCGCTCGACCTGCGGCCCGGCGACGTGTACTGGTGCACGGCGGACCCGGGTTGGGTCACCGGCATGTCCTACGGCGTGATCGCGCCGCTCGCGCTGGGCGTCACCCTGGTGAGCGACGCGGGCGAGTTCGACGCCCGCCGCTGGTACCGCACCCTGCAGGACCAGCGCGTCTCCGTCTGGTACACCGCCCCCACCGCGCTGCGCATGCTCATGCGGCACGGCAGGGACCTCGCCGCCGGGTACGACCTGTCGCACCTGCGCTTCATCGCCAGCGTCGGCGAGCCGCTCAATCCTGAGGTCGTGCTCTGGGGCCAGGAGGCACTCGGCCTGCCGATCCACGACAACTGGTGGCAGACCGAGACCGGCGCCATCATGATCAGTAATTACGCGTCGATGGACATCAAGCCCGGCAGCATGGGCCGCCCGATGCCCGGCGTCACCGCCGCGCTCCTGGATCGGGGCGCCGACGGGCGTGCCCGGATCACCGGCGGCCGGGTGACGGTCATCGAGGAGCCCGGCGTGGAGGGCGAGCTCGCGCTACGCTCCGGCTGGCCATCGATGTTCCGCGGCTACCTGAACGATCCCGAACGGTACGCCAAGGCGTTCGCCGGCGGCTGGTACCTGTCCGGCGACGTCGCGCGCCGCGATGAGGACGGCTATTACTGGTTCGTCGCCCGGGCCGACGACGTCATCAAGTCGGCCGGGCACCTGATCGGGCCGTTCGAGGTCGAGTCGGTGCTGATGGAGCACCCGGCCGTGGCGGAGGCGGGTGTGATCGGCAAGCCGGATGCGGTGGCGGGCGAGCTGGTCAAGGCGTTCGTCACGCTCAAGCCTGGCTACCAGCCCACGCCGGCGCTACGCAGGGAACTCACCGCGTTCGGCCGCAAGCGGCTGGGCGCGGTGGCGCCGAAGGAGATCGCCTTCGATCAGCATCTGCCGCACACCCGCAGCGGCAAGGTCATGCGGCGCCTGCTCAAGGCGCGCGAGCTGGGCCTGCCGGAAGGGGACACCTCAACGCTGGAGAGTTAGGAGGGCACCATGAACGTCCTCGTCTACGTGTCCGGGATTCGCTCCGATCCCGCCTGGTCGAAGCTCGTCCGGAACGTCGCGTGATTGAGCAGCACGGGCGGCTTCGCCTCGGCGGTGTTCGGCTCGGTCAGCCACGCGGTGCTGCACCACCGGGCCTGCCCGGTCGCCGTGGTACGTCCGAGGGGGCATCGGGGGTGAACCCTCGTGACGGCCGGTCGCAGGGGAGGAGGGGCCGTGCTCGACGATGTGCTGACCGGGTGGAGCGGGCAGGAACCGTTCACCATCGGTCTGCTGCTCTTCCTGCTGCTGGCGGCTGAGGGCTCGCTGCTGATCGGGTTGCTGGTGCCGGGTGACCTGGCGGTCGTGGTCGCCGGGGCCGCGGTGGCGAGGCCGGTGGAGCTCGGCTGGGTCGTGCTGGGCGGGATGGCCGGCTGTTTCGCCGGTGCTACGGGCGGCTATCTGCTGGGCAGGGCGTTCGGCGGCCGGGTGCGGCGTGGCGGGGCCGGTGTCTGGGTGGGGGAGCAGAGGTGGCGGCGAGCGGAGGAGTTCGTCGCGGGCACCGGCGGTGGCCTGTCCCTGGCGCTGGCCTACTTCATCCCCGGCGTGCACGCCCTGACGCCGGTGCTGGCCGGGATGCTGGGGATCCCGTACCGGCGGTTCATACGTTGCGCCATGGCCGGCGCAAGCGCGTGGGTGACGGCGTATGTGGTGGTCGGGTCGGTCACGGGTGAGGCAGCTCGCGAGCACCAGGGGTTGCTCATTCCGATGATGGCCGCGGTCGCGCTCCTGGTCGCGGCCGTGGCCGTGGGCGTGGAGCGCCTGGTCACGGGGCGGCGGAGGGGGGTCGTTCATGGGCGGGGGCCGCGGCTGCGTCGTGCCGATGCCGCCCTGCGTGAGGAGAACGGGCCGCGATCTTCACGAGGCCGTCACGAGTCGGCGGGCCGTCTCTGAGGCGGTCGTCTCGCCTTGCGCGCAACGCTTCCCGGCTGATGGCGGACAGCTTGCCGGCCAGGTCGGCGAGCGCGCGTGACACGGCCAGTTCGTCGCCGATCTCGGGGACGGACGGGGCGGCCGGATGGCGGCGTGCGCGTCCCAGGCCGTCCACTCGCCCTCCGCCTCTGGTGACCAGCACCGTTCGGGCGGACGTGTCGTCTCCGATCTCGGTGACGAAGATCTGCACGGTCCACTGCTTACCGTCCATCGCTGTCAACCTCCGGCAGGACCGATCCCCACATGACTGTCAGCGCCGTTCGTCCTCGGCGGGGCCTAGTTTGAAGACGGGGTGGCCAGGGGCCTCGGCGACGAAGTCCGCCACGGGCGCGTCCTTGTCCGCCTGGAAGTACGGCCGGGTCGCGGTCGCGACGGTGATGTAGCGCTTGAGGACCGGTCCTGCCTCGTCGGGCTGCAGCTCTCGAACGGTGTAGTCGCAGCGGGCACGCCCGCGGCGCAGCGTCACCCGCCCGGCGGCGCGCGCGTTGAGCACCCAGGGGACGGCACCGTAGGGGGCGACCAGCCATTGCCGCCCCTCGTGCCGTACCACGACGACCGGGTTGCTGCGCGGCAGACCGGTCTTGCGGCCCCGGGTGATCAGCAGGTCGGCCGGCCCCACACCGAGCCGGGCCAGCATCCTGAACATCGCGTCGCCGATGCTGTCGGCGCTGCTTCTGCGGTACTCCCGCACCGGCCTGGACATGGGACGTTCACCAGGAACGGCGTGAGGCCGGTGGGCCGGCGAGTTCGGTGATGTCGCGTTGCGTGACGGCGGCGAGTTCGCCGGCGAGGTCGGCCAGCGCGCGTGAGGCCGCCAGTTCGTCGCCGATCTCCGGCACCGCCAGGTCGGACGGGTTCCGCCGGGCGTGCCCGGTGCCCGCCAGCCGGTCCAGGCCGTCCCGGGTGGTCAGCACCGCGCGTGCGTGCGTGTCGTCGCCGTCCTCGGCCAGGTAGATCTGTACCGTCCAGTGCTTGGCGTCCATCGTCAACCCCTCCATCGCGATGAGTTCACGTGCTTCGAGCACACTTCTCGGATCTGTCCTGCGGCAGAGGCGAACGTCCCGACATGGTGTGACGAGAGCGGTGCTGCGGGAGGGGACATCAGCCGATCGGCGCCACGGGATCGGCGGGGGCGCTGGAGGTGAGGTAGTGGCTGTGCACGATGTCGGTGAGACGAGCTCTGGCGAGGTCGGCGTCGCCGTCCGCGGCGAGGACCTCCTCGATGGAGCGGACCTCGGCGGCAAGGTCGTGGGCGGCGTGCACGTCCCGGATCCAGCGGGAGAAGTCGCCCCCTGCGGCGTGGTGACGCAGCACGGCGGGCGGGCAGCGGCCGAGTTCTGCGGTGAACTGGCGCAGGTTGAGGGCGATCACGCCGGTCCTGCCGGCGTCGGTGCGGAAGTGGAAGCCGCGCTCGGCCGACAGGGTCGTCTCGGTGTACTTGCGCAGGTGCCGCTGGTGGAAGGTGCGGCGCGCGGCGGGGACGATCACGGGGACGTCGGTGTCCGGGCCGTGCACGGCGCAGCGGCCACCGGCGATGAGCCTGATCCGCCATTCCATGCGGGCGTGGGACTCGCGGGTGAGCAGGTGCGGCTGGTAGGTGGCCAGGCAGTATCCGTACTCGCCGTCGGCCGGGTGGATCGGGTTGGCCGGTGCGGCGGCGCTCTGGTGGGCTTCGTCGATGAGCACCCAGTGCGGCAGGCCGCGGGCCGCGCGCAGGGCGCGCAGCGGCGCGGCGAGTGCGCCGAGGTAGCGGTCACGCGCGGGCGGCGGCATGCGGGACAGGTCGAGGACGACGGCGCCGCGTGGCCGGACGGCCAGGTCGAGCAGCGTGGCCGGGTCGGGCAGGGCGTGGCCGTCCCCGGCGATCAGGGTGTCGGGCAGGTCGCCCAGCCCGGCGTGGTCGCCTTCGGGGTCGATGACCAGGACGGAATAGCCGTGCACCGTCAGTTGCTCGGCGAGCAGGCCGATCAGGTAGGACTTGCCCAGCCCGGAGCCACCGCTGATCAGGAGGTTGGTCTGGGCGGCGGGCAGGTGGACGGGCGTTCCGGCGGGCGTGGTGCCCAGCAGCAGGCGGCGGCGCGGGACTGGCAGGCGCAGCCCGCCGCTGAGGAGGGGGCCCTTCAGCAGGGCGGCGATCCCGGTGCCGTTGAACTCCTCGAGCACGAGATCGGCCCGCCGGGCGAGTCCGGGGACCGCGTTGGCCACGGCCACCCCGTACTCGCAGCATTCCAGCAGGCTGTGGTCGTTCTCCGCGTCGCCGGCACCGACGGCGTTGTGGGGTGACAGTCCGAACTCGTCCAGAACGTGGGTGAGGCCGGTGGCTTTGGTGACGCCGGGCGGAAGCAGCATGAGGTGGCCACGGTTGTGCACGATCTGCACGTCCAGGCCGAGCCGGGCGATCGCGTCGTAGGCGAGGCCGCCGGCCCAGTCGTCGCAGGCCAGCAGCACGCGGCCGCGCCGCAGCGGCACTTGCGAGCGGCGCAGCTCGTGTTCCAGCGCGGTGTCCACGGGGTCGGCGAGCTCACGGGTGACCGGACCGGCGTGCAGCACGCAGCCGTTCTCGGTCACCACGGCGTCGAAGCGGCCGGGCAGGCCGGGGAAGTCGGCTTCCAGTTCGGCCATGATCCGGCCGGTGACCAGGACGGCGCGCAGGCCGCGCCGCCGCTGCTCGTCGATGGCCCGCATGGCGGTCTCGCTGAGCACGCCGCCGGTGGTGAGCGTGCCGTCCAGGTCGACGGCCAGCGCCCGGATCAGGTTCATGCCCGTTCCCCTGCGGCGGTGATCAGGCCGTAGTCGCCGTCGTAGCGGTGGTAGAGCACCTGTCCGCGGCCGGTGCCGGCGTCGGCGAAGAACACGAACGGCAGCCCGGTGGCCTCCAGCCGGGCGGTCGCCTGCGCGACGGTGAGCCGGGGCGCGGAGGCCGGGCTGAAGGTGAGTGGCACCGACACCGGCCCCAGCCGGGCCGGCTGCGGAGTGACCTGCGCCAGGCGGCAGCCGCCGTCGGTCCGGTACAGCACGCTGTCCTGACCGGTGGCCGTCTCGGTGAACAGGTGGAAGTCGTAGTCCAGCCGTTCCAGGTCGAGCGCCGCCTCATCGCAGGTGAGCCGGTCCAGGTCGTACGTCTTGCGGCGCACGACCTGGCGCCGGCCGATAGGCCGGGGGAAGTACGGAAGTGGTTTACGCGGCGGGCCGGCGTGCCGCCACTCGTGGTCGGCATCGTCAGGCCGACGGCCCCGCAGGTTCTCCCAGTCCCGGGCGGTGCGGCGCAGCCGGGTGCGCAGCCGGTCGTGCAGCAGGTGGATCGCCGCGTGCGTGGACCGGGCGGCGGCCTGGGCGCGGACGAGCCGTCCGTTGACGTCGAGGTTGGCCTGCGCCGTGTACGGCTGCTCGACGGTGGGGCCGGGCGCGGCGGCCAGCTTTACTCGGACGTCCAGGACTGGCTCGTGGGCCAGCCTGGTCAGCGCGGCGACCGTCAGCCGGGCGTGTTCCACGTCGCCGGGACGGATCGGGCCGCGGGTCTGGATGCGCACATCGGCGGGGTCGACGGCGACGGGTGCGTGCCGGTGCGTCATGTGCTGCGCCTCCTTCGGGCATACCGCGCTCGGAGAGGGCGCGGGGGCCGGTTGGGCTGCGTCTCCAGTGCACGTCTGGCACCGACGCGCGGCCAGAGGCGAAAGTCCATACGAATGCCTCTCTTTTCCCGAAAGGGGACTTTCAGCCCTACCGCCTCCTGCAGTGCCGAGTCGATCGTGGGAGACGGCCTGATCATGCGAATCCGCCTCAGGGAGGCGAGATGGCAGACAACGACGCGGCGGCGGGATGCCGGGCGCGGTACATGGATGGCCGGGTCGTACTGGACGCGTGGGCACCCGGACGGGCGGAATGCGTGGCCCAGGCGGTGCGCGGGCTGGTGCACGACGCCGTCTGGCCGGCCGATGCGGTGCTGGGCGCGCAGGACGTCGAACGAATCCGGCCGCTGCCCGACCGGGACCTGCTCGCCCACGTGCTGCGGCGGACGATCGCCCATCTGGCCCGAGACGGTCTGGTGCCCGCCGATGTGACGGTGGCGGAGGATGATGACGGCAGGGTCACCCTGGCGCTGACCCTGGTCCCGAACACGCAGCTGCGCCGCATGCCCGATCTGGGCACCGGGCTGGGCGACGTGGTACTCGAACGGACGGACATGGGCTGGCGCTGTCACGCCATCATCGCGGCCCGGCCGCTCGCACCGCCTGACGAGGGATTCGTGACCGGCGGTAGTACCGGCCATGATCACGGTCTTCCGCCCGAGGCGCCTGCCCGCCCATGACCGGGCAGGGACGTTGTGCCCTGCCGGGTGAGGACCAGCGTCCCTGTCCGGAACGGGCGTGCGGGAAGCACGCTGGTGTCACGCGAACGCGATGTGGGTGAGGAGATGAGGGCCATGCGACGAGTCCAGGCGATCCTGCGGCCCCGGCCGGCGAAGAAGCCCTCTCCGCTCGACCTGCGAACGCCGGCGGGACGGAACCTGCCCTACTGACATTGCCCGCCTGCCCTGTCACGCATGGGTTCGGATGAGGAGGAAGCCGATGGCGGCAAGACGGACGATGGCCGCGTTCGGGGCGGGCGCGGCGGTCTACCTGCTACTCATTCGTCCCTGGCAGCTGCGCTGGGGCGCCACCCGGAAGGAGGCGCGCGCGCCGATGCTCGGTGATGACATCGTGCCGTCCGCCCACCTCCAGGCCACCCGGGCCGTCACCATCGACGCGCCGCCCAAGGAAGTCTGGCCGTGGCTGGTGCAGATGGGTGGCTACACCCGCGCCGGCTGGTACAGCTACGACCGCATCGACAACGCCGGACGGCCCAGCGCCGGCCGGATCGTCCCGGAGCTGCAGCACCTGCAGGTCGGTGACGTCATGCCGACCGCGCCGGACGGTACGGGGTTCACCGTGGAGCGGATCGATCCGCCGTCCACGCTGGTGCTGTCCATCCACGCCTACGAGGGCACGGTGAGCTGTTGCATCACGTTGCGGGAGAGCGGCGACGGCAGCCGGCTGATCGTCCGGCTGCGGGTGCGTGCCCGGCCCACGCTGCGCGCGCTGGCCTTCCTCGCGCTGATGGAGGTGGGCGACTTTGTGATGATGCGCAAGCAGTTGCTCACTATCAGGGCGCGGGCCGAGGGGCGGCGTCATGACGGTCAACCGGCGCATCGTCATCACGGAGTACGGCGGGCCGGAGGCGCTGCGGCTGGTCGAGGAGCCGATGCCGCGGCCGGGCTTCGGGCGGGGCCCGGGTCAGAGTGATCGAGACCGAGGTGAGCTTCACCGATGCCCTGCTGCGCGAAGGTGTCTACCCGGGCGGCCCGAAGCCGCCGTTCACTCCCGGCTCCGATCTGATCGGAACGGTTGAGGAGCTGGGCCCGGGTGCGCGGGGCGTGCAGGTGGGGGAGCGGGTGCTGGTCCAGGGCGCGGCGGGGCGCGGTCGGGCGGGCCGCGCTGCAACTGGGACGGCCGGCCGGCACATGTACGGAACGGGGCGCGGCCGGGCGCAAGCCCCGCCAGGTAGCTGAACACGTCGGGCTCCCACCGCGGGAGGTACGAGTGGTGGAACAGCAGGCGCTGACCCGGCTACGGCAGGACGGCGCCCGGCGCGGGCTGCGCGCCTGGACCCGCTGACGCCACTCGCTGCCGGCCGGTGTCCCGAAGTTAGCGACGTCGAATCCGCACCGAGCTTGCGGCCGTCGGTCAAGGGCACCCGGACCGGCGCGGAGGTGCCGCTCCGGGCCGAGGGGACGCACCGTGGCGTTGTATAGGGCCGGCGGGCGGCTCGTCGGCCGGCAACCGGACAGATCGACGGCGAGGCAGGCATGCTCGTCCACGACGTGGCCGAGCCGGGTACGGAGCGCCGGCATGTGACCGTCGTCGGCCGGGCCGGTGACGCGAATGATCATCCACCGGCCTCGTGATCGGATCGCGGCTGAACGAGCCATGGCACACCTCGTTCGGAACAGGTGATCGCTCGTGGCCGCACTTCGCCACCACCAAGGCAGTTCTGGCGCATCCTCCGGACCGTCCTGCTGCGACGGTACCCCGTTCGGCCTCATGTCAGTGACCGGCGAGCGTGTCCGCTGTCGAGGAGCCGGATCATGATCACGGCTGGCGTTCGACGGCGCCGGACCGAGTGCCGCGGGCGACACACCTGGAGCCCGCACGGATGCCTTCCCCCTCGTGGTTTCCGGGTGGTGGCGCCCATGCGGGCTCTGCTGAGGGTGCGGATCTATCTTTGAGCAGACGGCGAGCCGGCCCCTTCGACCCCTTGGGCCGAGACCCTCTCGTCCGTCTCGCGGACGAGAACATCCTTTCACCCGGCTCAGCGCCTCCCCCAGGGTCCAAGGACCCTTCTCACGATGCGCGCCAGAACAGGACGAAAGACGCCTCCATGAGGACCTTTTCCGCGGATCGCGTGGCAGGCGCCGCCCACACTTGTAAGAGAAGGAGGTGAAGGTCATGGCGCATCCCGTAGTGCACTGGGAGGTCGCAGGCCCGGACCGTGAGGCGCTGCGCACCTTCTACGAGGACCTGTTCGGCTGGAAGAGCGAGCCGGTCGACGAGAACTACGCTCTCCTCCAGCCGGGCGAGGGCCCGGGCGGCGGCGTCATGCGCACCCGCGCGGGCATGCCCCCGTACATCACCGTCTACGTGCAGGTCGAGGACCTGGAGCGGACGCTGGAGCGGGTTCGCATGCTGGGCGGGGAGCTGCGCGTGCCGCCCGCGAAGATCGGGGACGGCATGGCGTTCGCGCTGTTCACCGACCCGGCGGGCAACATGGTCGGCCTGCTGACCACGGCGGACGCCTGATCTCCCGTGCTCCGACGCTCGGAAGGAGGCCGGCGTGAACGGCGCATCGTCATCGGCGCAACGTGAGTGGGCCAGGCGTCAGCTGGAGAAGAAACGCAGGCTGCGCGCCGACATCACCGGGTACGTCGTGGTCAACGCGTTCCTGGTCGGCGTCTGGGCCCTCACCGGGTTCGGCTACTTCTGGCCGGGCTGGGTGATCGGTGGATGGGGAGTGCTTCTTGTGCTCGCCGCCTGGAACACCTACGCCGATCGGCCCATCAGCGAGGCGGACATCGACCGGGAACTGCAGCGGCACGGGTAGCCGGCAGATGCCCCGCCGCCGTCCGTCACCGGCGGCGGGGCACGCCCTGTTCAGATGATCGAGCGAAGGCCGGGGATCCGGGTGAGCCGTCATCGTGTTCATGATCATTCCTCCTCTCGTCCTGGTGCCGTGGTCCGGTGGGCCGTTCGTTGCGCACAGGGGATAAGGTCCCGCGCCCGCGAGGCCGAAGGACCAAAGCCCGTTCATCGATGACTCTCGCCTCCGGCGGCTGAGCGAGCGGGGAGCGAGGCTGGAGGGAGAGCGGAAAACGCGGGTGACGGCCGGAGGGGACGCTCCGCCACGATGCCCGTCGGGAAGGTGGCCCGATGAAATCACAGGTTCGGCGCGCGACGCGGTCGCTGCTCCGCGGTGAACTCGGAGACCGGCGCGCCGCCTCGGTACTGCATCGTTTCGCCCGCGAACGCGCGATGATCGACGTGCCGAGATTGCGTGCGCCGATGAGCCGTATGACGCTCGGGATCGCGGTCGACTCGCTCGCCCTGTTCCGGGCGCTGCCGGACGATCTGCCCCGGGACGCCCGGCTGGACCTGATCGAGCGGTTCGTCGCCTGCTGGATGCGCGGCCAGTTCGCCTCGCCCGTGGTGCGCTGGATCTACCGGCACCGGTGGGCGCATCTGCTGCTGCGCCGATGGTGGTTCTGGACCGCCAATCTGCTGGACGAGCCCGCCGGCTGGCGCTTCCGGTTCTTGCGCGGGGATGAGGACCTGTTCTACGGGGTCGATGTGACCCGCTGTGGCATCGTCCGGTTCCTGTCCCAGCAGGGCGCCCCCGAACTGGACCCGCTGATGTGCCGCGGCGACTTCCAGATCACCGCCTTCCTGCCGGCGGGCGTGACCTTCGCCCGCAGCCAGACCCTCGCCGAGCGAGCACCGCACTGCGACTTCCGTTACCTGACCGTGCCGACGCTCGTGGACAAGCGCACCGTCGACCTCGAGGTTCGGGACGATTCGGCCCGGAAGGCACCGTCATGAGAGGAGCCGGCGACGATGACAGTGATCTTACTGGCGTACGCCACCAGGAACGGTTCGACGCGGGAGGTGGTCGACGCGATCGCCGCCATGCTGCGTGAGACCGGGGTTGAGGTCAGAGTGCGCGCGGCGCGTACCGTACGGGCCCCGATCGAAGAGGCGGACCTGATCGTGCTGGGCGCGCCGCTGTACAACGGGCGCTGGCACCGCGACGCCCACCGGCTGCTCAAACGCCACCGGGACACCCTGCGCCGGCTGCCCGTCGCCGTCTTCGGCATGGGGCCGAGGAGGGACACGCCGGAGGCCTGGGCCCAGGCCCGTTCGCAACTGAACCGGGCACTGACCAGGCATTCCTGGCTCACCCCGCTCACGGTGGCGGTGTTCGGCGGCGCCGACTCACCGAAGCATCGGCTGCACCGAGATCTTCGCGACTGGAACGCGATCGAGGCGTGGGCGCTCGGCATCTGCCGCCTGAGCGAGCGGACGGCCGCCCACGGCGCGACCTGAGACGGCGGGCACCGCGTCCTGCGGAAGGAGGGCTGAGATGGGCGGTGACAGGCAGGCGGCGATCGAGGTGATCGGCCTGTCGAAGCGGTTCGGGGAGCGGGTGGCCGTGGAGGACCTGACGTTCGAGATCGGCCAGGGGGAGGTGTTCGGCCTGCTCGGGCCGAACGGAGCAGGCAAGACGACCACGGTCAGGATGCTCGCCACGTTGCTGCGGCCGACGGCGGGCCGGGCTCGGGTGGCGGGCGTCGAGGTCACTCCAGAGAACGGCGCGCGGGTCCGCGAGCGCGTCAGCGTCATGCCGGAGACGCCCGGCCTGTACGCGCGGCTGTCGGTGGAGGAGAACCTGCGCCTTTTTGCCTGCCTGTACGGCCGTGGGAGCCGCGAGGCCGACCGGCGCATCGGCGAGGTGCTGGACGAGGTACGGATGGCCGAGCGGCGGCGGGACCTGGTGAGCACGCTGTCGAAGGGGTTGCGGCAGCGGGTCGCGCTGGCGCGGGCGTTGCTGCCCGGCGCGCCGGTGCTGTTCCTGGACGAGCCCACCCAGGGCCTGGATCCCGCGGCGACCCACGAGGTGCGTGAGCTGATCGCGGGCCTGCGCACGCACGGGACGACGATCCTGCTCACCACGCACCGGCTGGAGGAGGCCGAGCGGCTGTGCGACCGGGTGGCGTTCCTGCGGTCCCGGCTCATCGCCGCAGGCCGGCCCGACGAGCTGCGCCGCAGGTTGTTCACCCCGTCGATCGACGTGGAGCTGGCGGGTCCGGTACAGGAGCCGGACAAGCTGTTCGGTCGCGTCGACGGGATCACCGGCTGGGTCGGCGACAGAGACCGTTACCAGGTGTCGGTGACCGACCCGCGGCGGGTGGCGCCGCTGCTGGCCGACGCCCTGGTCAGCGCGCACGCCGGCATCGTCCACCTGGCCGAGTCCGAGCACAGCCTGGAGGACGTCTACCTGGAGCTGGTGCGGGAGGAGGAACCGGGATGAACCTGCTGAACGCCCGGGTGCGGGCGGTGGCCGGCAAGGAGTTCGCCGAGTACCGGCGCAACCCGCTGGTCGTGGCGAGCATGAGCCTGCTGCCGGCGTTCCTGCTCGCGGTGGCGCTGGCCGGCCTGATCCCGCTGCCGGACGGGGCGGCCGATCAGGAACTCCGGATGGCCGGGGGAGCGGCGCTGGAGCTGTTCCTGATGGTACCGATGATCATCCCGACGGTCGTGGCGGTGTACTCGGTGCTGGGCGAGCGCGAGCAGGGCACGCTGGAGCCGCTGCTGACCACCCCGGCGACCGACGGCGAACTGCTGCGCGGCAAGGCGATCGCCGCCGGCCTGCCTGCCGTGCTGCTGTCCTGGCTGCTGTTCGGGCTCTTCGCCGCGGCCGGCGCGCTATGGATGCGGCCGTCCGTGCTGCGATGGGTGCTCACCGGGGAGTCGATCTTCGCCGCCCTGGTGTTCACGCCGTTCATGGCGGCGTTCGCGGTGATGTCCACGATGATCATCTCAGCGCGGTCGCGCGACCTGCGAGTGGCCCAGCAGCTGTCCGGCCTGGCCATCGTGCCGATGTTCCTGGTCGCCGTCGTGATCAGCTTCCGTTTCGTGCCGATGAGTTACCCGCTGTACGCACTGATCGCCGCCGGTCTCGGGCTCCTGGACGGGCTCGGCTGGCTGCTGCTGCGCCGGGTCTTCGACCGTGAGCGCCTCCTCGCCGGCTCCCACGTACCTGAAAAGCGCGCCGTACGTTGAAGCACGAAGGGGGACCAATGCGTCGGTGCGGGGACCTTCGGTCCCTACCGGCCACGTGAACGGCGCCGGACGCTGGAGGACCAAGGGCATATGTCGGGCCGGTGCGGTGTGCCGGCGTTTCGCTCGTGAGGGGGCGGTCGTGGTGCGAGATCAGGCGGGAGCCGGCGGGCCCATCATCGAGGTGGCCGGGCTGGTCAAACGTTTCGGTGAGCTGGTCGCGGTCGACGGATTGTCGTTCGATGTCGACGAGGGTGAGGTGTTCGGCTTCGTGGGGCCGAACGGGGCGGGCAAGACCACCACCGTCGAATGCGTGGCTGGGCTGCGCGCGCCGGACGAGGGCCTCGTACGCGTGTGCGGTCTCGACCCCCAGGCCGACCGCGACCGGATCAGACACCTGGTCGGCATGCAGTTGCAGAGCTCCACCCTGCCGGACCGGCTCAAGGTCCGGGAGGCGCTATGGCTGTACGCCTCCTTCTACCCCAACCCCGCCGATGAGCGGGCGCTGCTGACGGAGGTCGGCCTGGACGGCAGGCACGACCGCCGGTTCGGCAAGCTGTCCGGCGGCGAGAAGCAGCGCCTGTCGCTCGCGCTCGCCCTGATCGGAAACCCGCGGATCGCCATCCTGGACGAGCTGACCACCGGCCTGGACCCGCAGGCCCGCCGCGACACCTGGGCCCTGATCGAACGCATCCGCGACCGGGGCACCACGATCGTCCTGGTCACCCACTACATGGAGGAGGCCGAACGGCTGTGCGACCGGGTCGCGGTCGTCGCCGCCGGGCGCCTGGTCGCCCTCGACACTCCGGAGGGCCTCATCAAGCGCGCGGAAGACACCGAGCGCATCACGTTCCGGCCTTCGGCGGAGGTGGACGAGAGCCTGCTGACCGCCCTGCCCGGCGTGACCGGTGTCGCCCGCGAAGGCAGGCGGCTGATCGTGACCGGCACCGGCGACGTGGCCGCCCAGGTGATCGGTGCCCTGACCGCCCGCCAGGTCCAGGCCCTGGACCTGCGGATCGACCGCCCTACCCTGGACGACGCCTTCCTCGCCCTGACCGGTCACCCATCGGACCAACCCTGAAGGGGAGAAACGCGATGACGACCACTTCCTCCGCCGTGCCACCCCGCCACCGGTCCCCGCTGGCGGTCATGGCGGCGACGGAGACCAAGCTGCTGCTGCGCGATCCCGCCGCGGTCATCTTCCCGCTGCTACTGCCGCTGGCCCTGGTGCTCGTCCTCGGCCTGGGCATCCCCGGACTGCGGCAGCCGATGCCCGAACTGGGCGGGCAGCGCTGGCTGGACACCCAGCTGCCGGCCACGATGACGTTGCTGTCGGCGGCGCTCACCGCGCTGACCATCCTGCCGGTCGTGCTGACCACCTACCGCGACAGCGGGGTGCTGCGCCGCATGTCCACCACCCCCGCGCCGCCCGCGCGGCTGCTCGCCGTGCAACTCGTCCTCTACCTCGTGCTGGTCCTGGCCGCCACCGCGCTCATGATCGTCCTGGGCCGGGTGGTGGTCGGCATCGCCGTCCCCATGAGCTTCGCCTGGTTCGTCCTGGTCCTGCTGCTGGGCACGGCCGCACTCCTCGCCCTGGGCCTGCTGCTCGCGGTGCTGACGCCCAGTGCCAAGGCCGCTCCCGGGATGGGCACGCTGGTGATGTTCCCGCTGCTGTTCTTCGGCGGCATGTGGGTCCCGTACGAGACCATGCCCGCCGGGCTGCAGCGGTTCAGCGATCTCACCCCCACGGGCGCCTTCAGCCAGGCGCTGCGCGCCACCTGGTCCGGAACCGCGCCGCAGCCTCTGCAGCTGGCGGTCCTGGCCGGGTGGCTGCTGGTGGCCGGGATACTCGCGAACCGGCTGTTCCGCTGGGAATGACCGAATTGACCGTTGTCGGCTACCGGCAGTTTCGGGAGGAACTGCGGGCCGCGCGGGAGAGCCTTGAGGCGCGCAGCCGCGTGCCGGCGACCGCGTGCGGGCGGATCGAGATGGCGGAGGAGGGAGCGGGGCCTCCCGTGCTCGTCGTGCACGGCATCGGCGGCGGCTTCGACCAAGGGCTGTCGGTCGCGCGCGCTTTCGCCGGGGGAGGGACTCCGCCTGATTGCGATCTCCCGCTTCGGCTACCTGCGTACGCCACTGCCCGCGGACGCGTCACCGGCCGCGCAGGCTGACGCGCTCGCCGCTGCCCTCGACGCGCTGGAGATCTCCAGCGCGGCCGTCATGGGCGTCTCGGCAGGCGCGCCGTCGGCCGTGCAACTCGCCCTGCGTCATTCGCGCAAGGTGTCGGCGCTGGCGCTCGTGGTGCCGGGCCAGTACGCGCCGCCAGAGCCCGGCACTCCACCTCCCACACCGCCATCGCCATGGGCCACGTCAACCCCGTCTCGATCCGAGGTGACCCGGACCAGTTCGGCACGGCTGCGTCGACGAATCGTGCGATGTCGCGCTCGCCGTCGACGGCAAGATCGCGAGCCAGATCGTCCAGCGCGCGTGAGAGCGGTCAGGCATACGGCGCCGATCATCGATTGCACGTGAACCTCTGGCGCGGTCGCGGGGACGCGGTCGTTCAGCAGCAGGAACAACCCGATCAGGGTGAAGATCGCCACGGTCACCCGTTCGCACGACCTCCGGGACGAGTTCTGGGGCTGGACGGGGCGATCATGCCGGGCGAGAATCGCCGTTGTCGGGCAGCGCCGGGCGGCCCTGGTCCGCTTGATCGGGCCCGTTGAGTGAAGGAACCAGTGGATGGATTCCCTCTCCGAGCCACGAGCACCGCACCCCATGCCGTACGTCCTGGCCGAGGCGTCCCAGTCGCCCTTCGACCGTTCCGGGCTCGGGGCCAGAGCGGCTCCGTTCGCGCTGGTTGCGGTCGTGGCCGTGGCGACGGTCGTGTTCCCGCAGGGCGGTGTACAGTCCTGGCCGCAGGTGTGGGCGAGCTTGGCATTGCTGGCGGTGACAGCGGGGGCGTTCGGGTTGCCGTGGGCCCGGCTGCCCTCGTGGCTGCCGGTGATGGTGCCGCTCGCCTGCACCGGGTCGATCACGATGCTGATCCTGGCGGCTGGGCCTAGCTCAGGGGTCGGCATCGTGCTGCTGATGCCGCTGGTGTGGTCGATGCTGTTCCACCGCCGGTGGGAGTCGGCCTGCGTGGTGGCCGCGATCGTCGTGGCCGAACTCGTCATCTCGCTCTATCAGCTGGCGCCGGCATCGGTGACCGTACGCCGGGAGGTGCTGTGGGGAGCGCTGAGTGCGCTGCTCGCCGTGGCGGCCCACGGCCTGCGCGAGCGCATCCGCCGCTCGCAGGAACAAGCTCTGCGCCTGCAGGATCAGCTTCACCAGGTCACGATCGCGGCAGACCGGGAACGGATCGCCACCGGCTTGGCCGACGACGTCATTCAACGTGTCTTCGCCGCCGGCCTGTCCCTGCAGAGCGCGGCGTCCGTGCTGCCCGAAGGCCCTTCACGCCACCGCCTCCTGGAGGGCCTGGACGAACTTGACGAGGCGGTACGTCTGCTGGGCCGGACCGTTTTCGATCTGCGCGCAGCCGCCGGCCCGACACTGGCCGAGCAGATCCAGAGCCTGGGCCGGCACCTGTCACCTCCACCGCGATTCACTTGCACCGGCCCGATCGATGCCGCCGTGCCCGCCGGTGGAAGCGCCGCGCTCGTCACCATGCTGAGCCGGGCATTGGAGATCATCAGCCGATCCGCCGCCCCCACCGCCATTAGCCTGTCCGCCGACCAGGACCTGGCCATCACCGTGACAGCACCCCGGACGGACGCGGGAGCGACCGACGCCGACTGGCCCAGCCGGGACCTGACCCAGCTACGCACCGACGCGGAACGAGCCACCGCCACGTTCGACATCACCACAAGGCCAGACAACACCACCTTCACCTGGCACCTGTCTCTGGCCCGGAACGGAGACCCTCCTGCCGGCTCTTGACCGGAGCCGGACCAAGCCCCTCGTTGTGAACCTCGCGCCAGACCACGTGCCGCTCCCGGCAGGGGCGTCAGCCTGACAGCCAGTAGAGACGGCGGGGGTATCGGCGGCGCAGGACTTGTGCCGGTCGTCCCTGCTCAGCGCGGTGATGACGAAGGCCATGTCGTGATGACGCCGGTATCGGCGGTTCATTCGTTCAGAGGCATCCCGTACGCCGAGCCGCCCGTCGGTGAACTGCGCTGGAGGGCGCCGCGACCGGCCAGGCCGTGGCAGGGCGTGCGCGACGCCACGGCGTTCGCCGGCCAGTGCGCGCAAACCCTTGTTCGGCGGCGGCGAGACCGCCTACGGCGAGGACTGCCTCTATCTCACCGTCACCGCTCCACGACGCGGCGAACGCCTGCCGGTCATGGTGTGGGTGCACGGCGGCGAACCTCAACGGCGACAGCGCGCAGTATGACGGCGCCAGGCCGGCGGTGAAGGGCGGCGTCGTGGTCGTCACGGTCAACTATCGGCTGGGTGTGCTGGGCTGGCCGGCCCATCCCGCGCCGGAGGCCGGCGAGCGCTGTCAGAGCGGTAATTACGAGCTGCTCGACCAGCAGGCGGCGCCGCGCTGGGTACGCCGTAACATCGCGGCGTTCGGCGGCGACCCGGCAACGTGACCCTGTTCGGCGAATCCGCCGGTGCCGCAGATACCGTGCGCCGATCTGGCCTCACCCACGGCGGTAGGGCTGTTCCACCGCGCCATCGCGCAGAGCTACAGTTGCACCTGGCCCACCAGGACCGAGACCGAGGCCGGGACGAACGGCGCCGCCTTCGGGCAGGCGGTGGGCTGCGCCGACGCCGCCCGCCTGCGGGCACTGCCGGTCGGGACGCTGCTGGGGGCCTACCAGGAGCACAACCCCTACGCCGGCTGACCTGCGGATCGCGATCGTGACCCTGCCGACCGACTTCGCCACGCCGCTGGCCGCGTGCGGCCATCTGGACCGGCCAAGGCGAGCAGCTGCGCGTTCTGGGCGTCACTGGGCACCACGCCGCACCGACCCCGTGGCCGGGTGATCGCGCGGAGGCGGGCCGGGCGGCCGTCCGTAGCAGCTTGGTGATCGCGGCACCGGGCTCGCGGTCGACGGCGTCGCGATGGGGAGCCGGAGGAGGGCGAGAGGCACCCCGTACGGCCGGGTGTCCGCGATCGGCCTTCAGAGGATGAGGAGGACGAGGAGGATCATCACGGCCACGAGCGCGGTAGCCGCGATATGCCGGTCGAACCAGGTCAGCAGGCGGTCGATGGGCGGGGGCACCATGGTGGCGGGCGGTTCGGGCGCGAGCGTGCTGAGCGTCCTGACCCGGGCGACGAAAGCCGGGTCGTCGCGGGTGAGCCGTCCCTCGATCCGAAGCAGCCTGAGATGTTCCTGCCAGCTGAGCCGCATCTTCCTCATCGCCTTCGTCAGTCGTGTTCCGCCAGGTGCCGGGTGTGCGCCTTCTTGCCAGCATCGGTGGCCGACCGGCTGCTGAACGGGGGCCAAGGTCCCGTGGGTGAGGGCCGATGGTCCCCGTTACGCCGAAGACCGGCGACCAGAGGACGGGATCTGCGCGCTGCACGGGCTCGCGCCGGCCGGCGGGCTTGAGGAGAGTGGGCCGGTGCTGCCCGACGGCCCTGCTCATGGTCGCGGTGCAGGGTCCTCGCGACCTTTCGCGTGTGTGGGGTGTGCCGTGTGGTGCCATCGGATGCCCAGCACGGAGGCGGCCACGAGGACGCCACCGGCGATCATCACGATGGCCGAGCCACCGACCGCGCCGCCGGTCCAGTGCCAGATCGCCTCGAGTATGGCGAGCGTGCACCCGCCGACGCCGGCCGCGAGCAGCACCCAGATCCGTTCCCGCCGGTACAGCAGCAGGCAGGCCACGGCCACGGCGGCCGTCATCATGTACGCCCAGACCATTGTGGGCTCGTAGCCGACGCCCTGCTGGCCGCCGAACAGGGCGATGGCCGCGCCGAGCCCCAGGCCGAGCGCCCGTTGCTCGATCACGCCGGTCAGCACCAGCGCCGTCCACGCCACCCCCAGCCCGACGAGCGACAGCCCTGCGGACAGGACGAAGCCGCCGGTGAGCTCGCTAGCGAGCGAGCCGGTGGTCAACGCGGCGAAGAACGCGCACGCCGGTACGAGGGGTGCGGCGCGGGTCAGGGCGTAGCAGAGAGCGGTCACCAGCAGGCCCACGGCGCCCGCGACCGCCGGGGTGTGGCCGGCGGCGATCTCCGCGGTGGCAAGCGCGGCCGTGGCCGAGGCCAGTGTCATCGACACCGAGCCTGAGCGGCTCCGCGCGGTGGTCCCGCGCTCCCGCGGCCGGGCGCCGACGAGGGCCATCCCGGCGGCGAGCAGCGCGGCCGTGACCGCCAGCAGGATCACCACGTGCGCGATCCTCGACAGCTGCGCCCATGACGTGGCCGCCAGGGAGAGTGCGCCACCCAGGAGCAGGCCGCCGCCGACGTATCCGGCCACTTCCGCCCACCGCGCCCGGGCGGGTGGCGGGCCGTGCTGGAGCGCCTCGCTCACGGCCATCGCCTGCTTGGCGGAGATCACCCCTTGGCGGACGAGCCGAGCGAGCGCTTCGTCGCGTGACCCGGTCATCGGGCACTCCTCTCGCCTGCGGTACCTCGTGGGCTCTGCCCGGGCGGACAGGCCCGCCCGGCAAGGCGTGATCAGGCCGGGTTCTGCACGAGGGCGCCGAAGGCGACGATGTTGTCGCGGTAGGAGCCCGCGGTGCGGTCGAACGAGCCGCCGCAGGTGATCAGCCTGATTTCCGGCTGGTCGGTGTCGCCGTAGACGTGATCGGTGGGAAAGTCACTCTTGGGGAAACGCTTGACGGTGTAGACACGGAACGTGGCTGTCCAGCCGTCCTCGCGCGGCACCTGCACGAGCGCGCCCGGCCGGAGTTGGGCGACCCGGTAAAAGACGGCGGGGCCGCTGGCCTGGGAGTCGACGTGCCCGTAGAAGGCGGCGACGCCGATCTCGCCCGGGGCGGCGCCGTCGGCGTACCAGCTGACCAGGTACGGTTTGCTGAGCGGCGGCTCGCCTGCGGTGCCGTCGGCGTTCAGCCCCATGCCCGTGACCGGCGCGTCCACGCCGATGGAGGGGATGAGCAGCCGGGTGGGCGCCGAGCGGGGCAGTGGCGAAGCCGCGCCGGTGTCCGCGGGTGCGCTGGTGGTGGCCGAGGTCTGCTGTGCTCCCGGCGGCGGTCCCGGCTCCTGCCGGATCGACAGGAGCAGGAACGCCCCGGCGGCGATGAGTACGAGGCGCACGGCGGCCCAGGCCGCCGCCGCCGCGCGGCGGCGGGCGGGGCGGCGCGCCGCCGCCGGGGCCGGCGCTCAGACATCGTCCCGGCGGCGCAGGACCGCGGCGGTGGCGGCGAGGCCGCCCGCCGCGATCAGGCCGAGGCCGAGGGCGTAGGGCGCGGGGTCGGGCTGGGTGGCGCCGTCGCCGGTCTTGGCGGGGCCGATCGGCTTGGGGTAGCCGACCCGCAGCCAGGTCCGGGCGTCGAGGTCGGTGCCGTTGCCGAACAGCGACACCTGGTAGGCGCCTGCGGGCAGACCGGCGTAGGTGCGTACGGTCAGCGTGGTCTTGCCTTCCAGCGGGTGGCGGCCGAAGGCGCGCGAGTGAACGACGGCGGCGTCGGTGCCGCCCGGCAGGGTGACGGTGATCTTGACCCAGTCGCCCCGGGCGGAGATGACCTTCGGTGACACCGTGATCGCCGCCGTGGGCGCGGGCGTCGTGGGCTCGTCGGTCGGTTCGTCCGTGGGTGGCTCGGTGGTCGGCTCGTCCGTCGGCGGTTCGGTGGTGGGCTGGCTGGTGGTGGGTGTGGGACTGGCGGGTGACGTCGGGCTCGGCGTCGGGGTTGCGGCGAGGGCCGTGCTCGTGGCCAGTAGGCAGGCCGCGGCACCGGACATCAACGCCGTGACGATCCGGTACATGATTGCCTCCGAGGGCACCGTCAGGGGTGCCGGTGAACATGTCCTTTCTTCTCACTCAACCGCCGGGTGGAGGCCGGGGTCAGGGGCGAAGGTCGCGGCTTGCCCGCCGATCGGCCCGGCCTCGGCCTGAGGTGGGACGTTCGCCTCTGGTCCGTGACCGGAAAACGGGGGCGACGGTGAGAGGGAGTCGAACGAAGGAGGCGATGGTCGTGCCCAATCTCGGTATCGCCATCGTGCGACAGTACGAGCGCGGCGTGGTGTTCCGGCCCGGCAAGGTACGCGACACGCGCAGCGGCTACGCCGTGTCCCTCGTGCGGAGGCCCGCCAGTGCTGGTGAGCCTGCCATGCAGGATTCCTTTGTCCCCTGATGGGCGTCATCGGGCATGGACGCCCTGCCGGACAGGTCGAAAAGCATCAGAACCGAGGACCAATGGGTTGCCGATGAGGACCTCATGCCCGGGCGCGCGGGCTGAGCCGGCGCGAGGCTGGAGGGAAGAGCAGAAGAAGCGCGTGACCACCTGGCCCGCCCGGTCGCCATGGTACGGCCACGCGAGGTGACCGGCTGGAAGGGAGCCGGAACATGAGCGCCGATACGATCCCCGTTGCCGCGGTCATCCCGCTGATCGTCGTGGCTGGCTTGTTCGTCGGGTACTGCCTGGTGGACCTGGCCCGATCGAAGGTGCGTTTCCTGCCGAAATGGGCGTGGGTTCTCGTCTGCGTGGCGTCGGTGCCGTTCGGCGGCATCGTCTACCTGCTGATCGGCAGGCAGCCGCGATGATCGCCGAGACGCAGGGGCTGGAGAAACACTACGGCGCCCATCCGGCGCTGGCCGGCGTGGACCTCGCCGTTCCCGAGGGAACGGTCTACGGGCTGGTCGGTCCCAATGGCGCGGGCAAGACCACATTGCTGGCCATCCTGGCCGGGCTGCGCCGGCCGACCAGCGGCGAGGTACGCCTCGCACCACCCCGCGGCCGGATTGCGCTGCTGCCCGACACACCGCAGTTCGAGCCATGGCTGACCGGACGCGAGGTGGTCGCCCTGGCGCGGCGGCTGGTCGCTCCCGGCCTGCCGGCCGCACGCGTGGATCGGGTGCTCGCCGACGCGGAGCTGACCGGTGCGGCCGACCGGCGGGTCGGCGGCTACTCGCGCGGCATGCTGCAGCGGCTCGGCCTGGCCGCTACTGTCGTGGGCGAGCCGGAGCTGCTGCTGCTCGACGAGCCCGCCTCCGCGCTGGATCCTGCGGGGCGGCGGGAGGTGCTCGACCTGATCGCGAGCTTGCGCGGCAAGGCCACGGTGGTGCTGTCCAGCCACATCCTGGCGGACGTGCAGGAGGTGTGCGACACGGTGGGCATCCTGCGCGAGGGCCGGTTGCTGTTCCAGGGCGGGCTGCACGACCTGCTGGTCGGCCGGGCCGTGCCCGCCTATCTGGTGCGGTTGCGCTCGCCGGTCGGCCGCGTGGCCGACCGGCTGCGTGCCGAGGAGTGGGTGGCCGGCGTGGACGTCCTGGACGACCAGCGGCTGCGCGTGTCCGTGCACTCCCTGGCGGCGGCCGAAGGGCTGCTGCCCGGTGCCCTCGCGGCCTGCGAGGCCCGCGTGATCAGCCTGTATCCGCAGGCCGCCGACCTCGAAGACGTGTTCCTGGAGCTGACGTCATGAGCCTGTGGCAACTGGAATGGCTGCGCCTGGTCCGCACCCGGCGGCTGATCGCGATCCTGGGCGCGTACCTGTTCTTCGGCCTCACCGGGCCGCTCACCGCCCGCTACCTCGACCAGATCCTCGGCAGCATCGGCACCGAGGGCGTTCAGGTGCGATTCCCCCCGCCCACGCCCGCCGACGGGATCGCCCAGTTCACGGGCAACGCCGCCCAGATCGGGCTGCTCGTCGTGGTGCTGGCCGCGGCCTCCGCGCTGGCCTTCGACGCCCGCCGCGAGATGGCCGTCTTCCTGCGCACCCGCGTGCGCGGGATGGCCGCCATCATCCTGCCCGCCTACGCCGTCACCACCGGGGCCGCCGTGACTGGCCTGATCACCGGCACGGCCGCCGCCTGGTACGAGACCGCGGTGCTGCTCGGCGGCCCGCCGCCCGCCGGCATGCTGATCGGCCTGGCCTGCGGCGCGCTGTTCCTGGCCTTCGCCGTCGCGCTGACCGCCCTGGCCGCCGCTCTGACCCGGAGTGTGGCCGGCACGGCGGGGGCCGCGCTCGCAGCGCTTCTCACCCTGGCGGTCGCGGACGGGCTGACCGGAGCGCTCTGGCTGCCCACCCGGCTCGCCGGTGCCATGGAGGAACTCGTGCGCGGAGAGCCGGCCACCGGCCTGCCCCTCGCCGTGGCCGTCACGGCAACGCTCACCATGGTGGCCCTGGCCGCCGCGGTCGCCCTGACAGGCCGCAGAGAGCTCTGAAGCACACCGGAAAGTGAAAGCTGGTGATCTGCGGTGAACACGTGGGCGACCTTACTGATCGCGGCGGCCGCCGCCTTCGCCCTCGGCCGCTTCGGGCAGGCGGCGAGAGAAGCGCACGGCAAGTTCGTTACCTATCGGGCCGTATGGTCGCCGGTTCACGACCTGGATCAAGAACCTCGTCCTGTTCACGGGTCTGTGCGCGAGCGTGGTCCTGGCGATCGTGCTCCTGGTCCGCTGGTCATGATCCGGATCGAGCGGAGCTTCAGCCAGGACCCAGCGGTCTACGGGCAAGGAGAAGGGCTCGACGATGCGTCACATCTGTACCCGTATTGACATCGACGTTCCACCTCAACGGGTCTGGGAGGTCCTGACAGACTTCACTGCCTACGCCGAGTGGAATCCTTTCATCCGGGAGGCAGCGGGCAGGGCAGAGGCAGGAAGCAAGCTCACGCTTCGTGTTCATCCGCGTTCTGGCAGGCCGATCACCTTCCGCCCGACGGTCCTCGCCGCGGAGCCGTACCGGTTGCTGCGCTGGCTCGGTCATCTGGCGGTGCGGGGACTCTTCGACGGAGCCCACCAGCTCGAGCTGACCGCGACAGCGGCCGGTACCCACCTGGCGCACAGCGAGACGTTCACCGGCATTCTGGTGCCCGTGCTGAGGAGACAGATCGCCGACGCGGAGGAGGACTTCAGGGCCTTCGACCGCGCGCTGAAGGCACGCGCGGAAGAAGCCGTGGACACACCTGGATAGTTCTTCGCCCTTCACCATCGCGCCGACGGACCTCATGGCCGGTGCCGGTGGCGCCACTGCTCGTCAGTCCGTTCCCAGGCGAGCTCCCATTCCCTGTACCGGACCCGATCCATCCAGCGCCGCCAGACCACGAACGAGACGAGCGCCAGGAAGGCGGCGGCCAGCATGATCAGCAGGCCCGCGGCCATCCCTCTCATCCGCGGGACCGCGGGGTCGGTGGGCGGTGGGGCGGGTGCACCAGAGGCGTCGAGCCACACCGTGACAGGTGAGCCCGCCTTGGCCGCAGGAGGCACCGGCACCTGGGCGATCCGTTCCGTGCCCGTCGATGTCGCCCAGCGCGCCGCCGTCACCGGCCGCTCGGAGGGAATCTCGGTGAAGGAGACGCGAGAAGGAGGAGCGTCCTGCAGAAGTGTGGCGGTGACCTGGTAGCGCGTGCCGGAACGGGCGTGCTCGTCCTGCCAGGCGGTCTCGAAGACCAGCCGTCCGCCCAGTACCGCCGGCCAGACGCTGAGCAGTACCAGGGTCAGGGTGGCCAGCACGAGGACGGACTCCAGCCGGTCGGAGGGCCGCCGCAGGGGATTGCCGTCAGGGCGGTACAAGCGCAGTCGCAACATCACCGGATTGGTCGACTTGTTCATCGGGACCTCCTCGGTCTTCATCGTGCGGGGCGCCCGCGCGAGCAGGCAGGGCCGTACGGTTCCTGCGGAGCGGGACTTTCGTCCCGGCACATGAGAACTCCGCCGTGCGCCCGGTGATGGCGGGACGTTCGGCCCTGGCGTCGCCGCCCGTGGGCGAGCAGCGTTGTCGGTGGACGCCGGGCGCGGCCCTCGTGCCGGGTATGGGGGAGCCGGTCGGCGTCACGGTGGAAGGAGCCGGAGATGGATCTGAAAGCGCTGCTGGGAGACGAGGCCGGATACCTGCTGGAGCACCGGGCGACGGGTGTGGCGCGCAACCGGCTGCACCTGCCCGGCCCCGACTTCGTCGATCGGGTGGTGGCCTGCACCGACCGGAGTCCGGCGGTGCTGCGCAACTTGCAGCAGGTCTTCGGCACCGGCCGTCTGGCGGGGACGGGCTACCTGTCGATCCTGCCGGTCGACCAGGGTGTCGAGCACTCGGCCGCCGCGTCGTTCGCGCCGAACCCGGCCTACTTCGACCCCGCGCAGCTGTGCGAGCTGGCGGTGGAGGGTGGCTGTAACGCGATCGCCTCGACGCTCGGGGTGCTCGGAGCGGTGTCGCGCCGCTACGCGCACCGGATCCCGTTCATCGTCAAGATCAACCACAACGAGCTGCTCACCTACCCCAGCCGCTACGACCAGACGATGTTCGCCTCGGTCAAGCAGGCGTTCGACCTGGGCGCGGTCGCGGTGGGGGCCACCGTCTACTTCGGTTCCGGGCAGAGCATGCGGCAGCTGCGGGAGGTGCGGGAAGCCTTCCAGCAGGCGCACGAGCTGGGCCTGTTCACCGTGCTGTGGGCGTACCTGCGCAACGAGGCATTCTTCAAGGACGGGATGGACTACCAGCTCAGCGCTGATCTGACGGGTCAGGCCAACCATCTGGCCGCCACCGTAGAGGCCGACATCGTCAAGCAGAAGCAGCCCCAGTGCAACGGCGGCTTCCGGGCGCTGAAGTTCGGCAAGACCTCCGACAAGGTCTACAGCGCGCTGGCCGGCGATCACCCGATCGAGCTAACCCGCTGGCAGGTGGCCAACTGCTACATGGGGCGAGTCGGGCTGATCAACTCCGGCGGGACCTCGCGCGGGCAGGGCGACCTGGCGCAGGCGGTGCGGACCGCGGTGATCAACAAGCGGGCAGGCGGGATGGGGCTGATCGTGGGCCGCAAGTCCTTCCAGCGGCCGATGGCCGACGGGGTCGCGCTGCTGCATGCCGTACAGGATGTCTACCTCGATCCGGACGTCACGGTCGCGTGACGGCCACGAGCGCTCACGGCAGGACGTGCTCGTCCTGCCGCGGAACGATCGCGGGCCAGCCGAGCTCGGCGCCGATCCGGTCGCGCAATGCGGCGGCGGCGCCGGGTTCGCCGTGCACGACGTAGGTGGCCTCTGGCGCCCGGCCGGCCGTGCGCAGCCAGGCTTCCAGCTGAGCTTGTCGATGACGTCGACCACGCCGTCCACGCGGCCGGCCATCCGGGCGGCGATCCTGGCGTCGCTGCGGCGGTCCATCCAGCCGGTGAGCGTCACGATGCCGTGCTCGGTCCTCACCTTGATGCCGAGGGTCTCGGCCCAGAGCGCGCGTTCCAGCACGTCCTCGCGGATGGTTCGGGCGATGTCGGCGTCGGGGCGGACGAAGACCTTCAGCAGGTCGCGCCGGCTGACGATGCCGCGCAGGATGCCGTCGCCGGTGGTGACGATGAGGCGTTTGACACCGTGCTCGTCCATCGCGCGGGCGGCCTTCACGATTGCGGCGGTGGCGGTGGCGGTGGCGGTGGCGGTGGCGGGGACGGTGACGGTGACGGCGGGGGCGGTCATCAGGTCGGCGGCGGTGTCGCCGGCGGCCTTGCGGCGCCTGCCCGCGCTCTCCGGGGACAGGCGGTGGCGCAGCCGGGTCTTCAGCGGCGGCTTGTAGCCCTCCTGGTAGTAGAGCTCCTGGAACTCCTCCTTGCACAGCAGGTCGGCCTCGGAGACGACGCCGAGGACCCGGCCGGCGTCGTCGACCACCGGGACGGCGCTTACGCCGTGTTCGACGAGCGTTTCCGCGATGTCCTTGAACGGGGTGTCCGCGTGCACCGAGAGCACCTCGCGGGCCATGACCTCGTTGACAGTGACGTGCATCGTGCTCCTCCTTCCGGGGCCTGCCTTCATCGCAGCGCGTGCCCGCCGACGGTGGCAGAAGCGGAGGTCACCTGCTCGCATGCCGTTGGTCAGGCCGGCGGTCCGGCCAAGGAGGCACCATCCGGGCCCGGCGGCGCGTACGGGGCCAAGGTCCTCCAAGAGCGGACCTTCTGCCCTGGGCGGGTGCGGTAGCGGGTGGGAGCCTGCGGGTGACGGAGGTGATGACCATGGCACTCCAGGTCAAGGACGTGATGAGCAGGGAGGCGGTGGCGGTCCGGGAGGACACGCCGGTCTCCCGCGTCATCTGGACGTTGCGTTACTTCGGCGCCGGTGCCGTGCCGGTGCTGGATGCCGGCCGGCGGGTGGCTGGCGTGGTGTCGGAGGACGATGTGCTGATGCGCGAGTGGGCACCAGGGAGCCCTTCCGGATCCACGGCGGCTGCGATCATGACCCGTCCCGCGCTGACCGTGCACATGGACACCCCGCTGCGTGAGGCCGCCGGGCTGATGCATGACCACCGCATCAGGGAACTCCCCGTGGTGGACGCGGAGTCCGGTCAGATGCTCGGTACGCTGCGGCGCTCCGACCTGCTGAAGGTGTTCGCCCGGTCCAGGACGGCGATCACCACCGAGATCCGCGAGCAGGTGCTCCCGGCTCAGCTGGGTCCTGACGCCGCGCAGGTCGTCGCCACCGTGCGGCCCAGCAGGGTCGTCGCCCTGCACGGCAGGGTGCCGCCGCACGCCAGCATGGACGCGCTGGTACGTGCGGTGCGTGCGGTCGAAGGCGTCGTGGACGTCATGGTGGACGTCAAGCCCGGCCTCACCCAGGACCCGCAGCCCGCGCAGCCGTGACACCGGCCGGTACGGCATCGCGGTGCCCGGCCGGCGAGCCCGGACACCGCTGCCGGCCGGCTCAGGCCGTCGGCGCGATCAGGGGTCGGTGCTCATCGGGGTCCAGCGGCTGGCGAGTCGTTTGGTGAGGGCGGCCATGGTGGCGTATTCGAGGTCGTCCAGGGGCAGCCGGCGCGGCTCGGACGGGCCGTGCCGGCGATCAGCGACAGGCGCTGGGTGCTGGTTGGCCGCGACCTGCTCACCGAGCTTCTTGGAGGTGACGGCGTGCACGACGTAGCGCGCTCCTCGAACTCGACCTCGGCGCGGCCGGGCCCCATGCCCCGCAGGTTGCCGGAGAAGGCGTCCGACAGCAGGTCCTGCCCGGCGCCGTACAGGCCCAGATCCTCGGCGATGCGGGTGGTGGCCTGGAAGATGCCCCACGCGAAGGAGCGGACCAACCGCGCGTCCGGGCCGTAGGCGTGGGTCATGATGAGCGAGATGTCGTCACCGCAGGCGGCGACGTGACCGCCGATCAGGAGCCCCGGCTCGGCGGCCTTGCCGATCTCGCGGCGGGCTCCGACCACTGCGTGACGGGGCCTGGGCCTTCGGCTTCGTTCAGCCTGCCCACTCAGCGAGTACTGTGTGCCGTCGTGGGTCGCGCAGCCGGGCCAGTGCCTGCCTTTCCAGCAGGTGGATCCGCCGGGACGGCAGGCCAAGCCGATCGGCGATCTTCTGGATGCCGTGCGGGTGCCCGTCGTGCAGCCCGTACCGGAGGGTGATGACCATCGCCTCGTCCGGGGGCAGCGCGTCCACCAGGGAGCGCAGCTGCTCGGCCAGCCGGCGGTTCTCCGCCACGTCCGCCACGCTCATCCCGTTCGGATCCTCGATCAGATCCGCCAGCATCGTGTCCTGCTTCTCGCCCACCGGGGTGTCCAGGCTCACCACGCGCCTCGTTATTCTGCGCAGGTGGGCGGCCTTGAGCGGCGGCCAGCCCGCCTCGGCGGCCACCTCGTCGAGGGTGGGGTCACGGCCCAGGCGCGCGGCCAGCTCGTGTTCGACGCGCCCGTAGCGGGCAACCTGTTCCAGCACGTGTATGGGCAGGCGGACCGTTCTGCCGCGGTGCGCGATGCCGCGCTGGATGGCCTGGTGGATCCACCAGCTCGCGTAGGTGGAGAACTTGAAGCCCTTGGTGTAGTCGAACTTCTCCACCGCCCGGATCAGCCCCAGGTTGCCCTCCTGGATCAGGTCGAGCAGCGACAGGTCCCGCTGCGGGAACTGCCGGGCGAGCGAGACGACCAGGCGCAGGTTGGCGCGGATCATGTGGTCCTTGGCGAGCGCCCCTTCGCGGGCCATCGCCTCCAGCTCCGCGCGCCGCGCCGCCGCCGTCCCGTCCTGCTCCAGCAGGCGGGCCGCGTACACACCTGCTTCGATGCGCTTGGCGAGCTCGACCTCCTGCTCGGCGGTGAGCAGCGCGGTGGCGCCGATCTGTGTCAGGTACCGCCCGAGCAGGTCCCGGTCGTCCTCGGGCTCTCCCGGCTCGTACCGCATCAGATTGTCCTCGCGCACGATGCCACCCCCTGTCGGGTATGCGCCGTCTCCCGTCAGGGAAGCGGCCCTGCCCTGCTTTCTCAGCTCACCAGCGCGCCACTTCCCGCGCACAGAGGCGAAAGACCTCCGGCCTCCCGGCGAAATCCGGTAGCTGCCGATCAGCCGAACCGTCCGGTGATGTAGTCCTCGGTGCGCGGGTCGGCGGGGTTGGCGAAGACCTTGGTGGTCAGGTCGTACTCGATCAGGCGGCCGTGCCGTTCGCCGTGCTCGTCCGCCTCCACGGTGAAGAACGCCGTTCGGTCGGAGACCCGAGGGGCCTGCTGCATGTTGTGGGTGACGATGACGGTGGTGTAGTCCGCGGCCAGGTTTTGCATGAGGTCTTCGATGCGGGTGGTGGCGATCAGGTCGAGGGCCGAGCAGGGCTCGTCCATGAGGAGGGCCTCGGGCCGGACGGCGATGGCGCGGGCGATGCACAGGCGTTGCCGCCGGCCGCCGGACAGGGACAGCGCGTTCTGCTTGAGCTTGTCCTCGACCTCCTCCCACAGTGCGGCCCTTCGCAGGGCCTGCTCCACCACGTCAGGGAGGTCTTGCCGGCGGTGGCCGGTGATGCGGGGCCCGTAGGCGACGTTGTCGTAGACGGACTTGGGGAACGGGTTCGGCCGCCGGAACACCATGCCGATCCGGCGCCGCACCTCGATCGCGTCCACCTGCGGCGTGTACAGGTCCTCGCCGTGGTACAGGACGGTGCCCCCGACGCGGGCACCGGGGATGAGGTCGTTCATGCGGTTGAGGCAGCGCAGCACGGTGCTCTTGCCGCAGCCGGAGGGGCCGATCAGCGCGGTGATCCGGCGCGGTGGGACGCGCAGGCCGACCTGCCGCACGGCCTCGAAGCCGCCGTAGGACACCGGCAGGCCGGCCAGGGTGAAGGCGGGTCACGGAGGTCGCCGAGGTCCTGCCGCGGCAGATTCAGGGTTGTCGCGCCGGAGGTCAAGGGTACGGGTCACCACCGCTTCTGTGATCGGTTGCGGATGAGGACGGCGACGGAGTTCATCGCGATGATGAGGATCAGGAGCAGCACGATGACCAGCACCGCGAGGGTCTGCCGGATGGCCTGGACCACGGTGCTGCAGGCGGTCGCCGTCACCGACAGCAACTGCAGCCAGTTGCCTTCTCCATGCCTTTCACCGCGACCGGGCGCGTGGATGTTTTCGACTCCGACCCGGAGGGCGGGGCTCAGCGGGCGCCGCCCGTTCGTGTTCACCGACTCGGAGGCAGGGGTTCCGGACGTGCTGTCAGCCGACGACGAAGGCGGGTGTGGGTGGCGCGCAACCGGAGGCGGGCACCCTCTTCGGCCCGCTGGACCCGGCGTGCCGGGGCACGGCCTGCGCCCGGACAAGCGGCCGAGCCAGGTACGGAGAGAGAAGGGCTGACGAGGATCGATCAGCTCTCATGCGGAAGCGCTGGAGTCGCCGCACCCGGCGGCGGACGGGGTGGGCCGCCGGTGCGACCATCGCGCCAGCGCCAGCGCCGCGACCAGTATGAAGGCGCTCCCCGCATAGATGGCGAGCTCCGTGAGCTGCTGGCGGCTCTCTGCCGGATTCACCGAAATCGTCAGCCGGACGACCACCGACAGGAGGTGCCGAATGATCGCGATGATGCCGACGATGATGAACGGCTCCAACTGCAGGCGACCGCCCGCGAGGTGGGTCTGCACCGTCACGAAGATCTCCAGCACGATCAGCACGAGGAGCAGCTCTTCCAGGATGACGATGATCTTTTCAGCGCCAGAGGCCCCTCCTTGGACGATCGTGAGGGCCAACAGCGCGAGAATACCGACGCCCAAAGCCAGCAGCGCGAACGACACCAGGTAGAGGATTCCGTGCTCGGCAGCGACCAGGATGGCCAGCAGCCTGCTGTTCCCTGGCTTGTGCGCGACCTCGTGCGCCACGGCGTCGGCCGGAGACGAAGGTCCGGGCCCACCTGATCTGTCCGCTGAGTTGTTCATGAGCCGTATCTGCCCAGCTCAGCGCAGCTGATCGCCGACCGCCCCGCTGGCCGGCATCCCGCCTGGGGCTGGCAGATCGCCCTGACCAGGGGCTACTTGCCCAGGTCGACGACAAGGTTGATGGCCACGGCGAGGATGCCGGTGCTGAAGAAGTAGGACAGCAGGGCGTGAGCGAGGGCGACCTTGCGGATATGCGTGCTGACCACACTGTTGTCGGTGACACCGAAGGTCACGCCGATCGTGAACGCGAGGTAGGCGAAGTCGCTGTACGCCGGAGGATCCTCCTGCCTGAACTCGATGCCGCCGTCCTCGTCCACGTAGTAGAGCCTGGCGTACTTGAAGGCGAACACCGTGTTCACCAGGCCCCACGACACGATGACCGTCACCATGCTCAGGATGACCAGCGCCGTCGTCAGCGGGGTGTTACTGGCGGTGCGGACCAGCGCGAGCGCGACCGCCCCCAGGCTGGCCACCGCGCCGATCAGAACGCCGGTGTCGGTGGACCGGGCGTCACCCTCGTCCTTGGCCAGCCGCTTGGTGTCGTGGTGGTCCTTGGGCCAGCTGATCAGCCACACCCAGACCAGGCCCACCGTCGCGGCCACACCCCAGCCGACCAGTGGCGACAACTCCGGGACCCCCAGCCGCCAGGCAACCGCCGCCATGACGACCCCGGCCCCCAGTGACGTCAGCACCCGGCGCACCGACATGACGCGCTTCCCAGCGCGTGCCCTGTACCCAGACCTCACCGCTCCAGCATCCCAATGAGCCTCGGCGCCCACGGGACCCCCGGCCGGTGTGTCGTCAATCGGCGTTCGGGTGGGCGATCAGGGCAGGATAGGGGTCAGATCCTTCGGCATGGTGGACTTCACGTCCTCCCACTCGCCATCGGTGATGTGCTTCCTGAGCGCCTGCAAAACCTTCTTGACCAGTTCTTCCTCGCTTTCCTGGAGCTCGAAGGCCAGCTCGCAGGAGATACGGTCGAGGAACTCCTTGCGATGGGCCTTGACCGGCACGGTGCTCGGACGCCAGCCGTCGTAGTAGACCCCGCGGATCAGCAACGGCAACTGGGCGGCGAGCTGGGCGCTCTCGTCCACGGTCAGCCGGTCGCGCAGCGCGTGCAGCACGACGCGCAGAGCGGCGTAGGATTGGTTGCGGCGCTCAGGCGTCCAGCCGTGCGCCTCCTCGATCTCCCGCAGCACGCGGTTCGTCTTGTCCACCGTACGGTTGAACGGCGCATAACCGGTTTCCGCCATCTCCTTGACCCCTTCCTCGCCTCGGCGGGCAGGCCTTGCGTCAAGTTTCGGTTCGGCGGACATGGGTCACATCCCCCAGCCGGGTAGTCGTCCCGCCAGGAACGAAAGATCTTGTTGGGCATGGGATTCCCCGGTTCCTGTCGTGGCAGGCGCTCCGTGGGAGGAGTAATGCGGGGACGTGATCGGGAATGGCGTCACGTAGAAAGCCTGCTGCAGAGGTTGCGGCGAGGTGGGAGCGGGACGCTGCTGGTGGATGGAGAGCCGGGGTCGGGGAAGAGCCGGCTGCTGTCCGAAGCCGTCGCCGAGGCGTCCGAACGCGGGATCGGAGTCGTGCACGGCAGGGTGGAGGAGCTGGGCGAACTCGTTCCGTGCGGCATGTTGCTGGCTGCCCTCGACCTGCGGTCCGAGCCGGGTGGCGATGACGGTTCGGCCCGCTCCGGCTCGCTGGTCCTGGAGCGGCTGCGGGCGGGTTTTGAGCGGCTGGCCACGGGGCCGGTGCTGGCCGTGTTCGACGATCTGCAACGGGCGGACCCGGCGACGCTGAGGATGCTGCACACCCTGCACGACATGCTCGCCAACCTGCCCATCGGCTGGCTGATGTCCCGCTCGACCTCGCCGGACGCGTGCCAGGCCGTGGCGCTGTTCGACATCCTGGAGCGGGCGGGCACCGACAGGGTGACGCTCGCACCGCTGTCGTCAGAGGCGGTCGCGGCACTGACGGCGGACGCGGTCGGAGGGTTCCCCAATCCGGCGACGCGGGCGCTGGCGGCCTCGGCAGGGGGGAATCCGCTGCTGATCACCGAGCTGTTCGCGGGGCTGCGCGAGGAAGGGCTGCTCTCCGACGGGGAAGTGGCGGGGGCCCGCATGCCTGACCGGCTGCGGATGGTGGTGCGAAGCTGGATGGACACCCTGAGCGCGGAGGCCAGGAGCCTGGTGGAGATGATCGCCGTGCTCCGTCGCTCGTCGTCTCTGGAGCATGCCGCGTCGCTGCTCGACACCACACCGGCGGCACTGCTCACGGTCACGGAGGAGGCGACGGCCGCGGGCATCCTGCTCGTGACCGAGCACGGCCTGACCTTTCGTCATGATCTGGTCGGGGACATCGTCGCCGCGGGCATCCCCCCATCGGTGCGACGGACCCTGCTCGACCAATCCGGTGTTCTCATGGGCGCCGAGCGGGTAGGGCCGGCCCGGCTGCTCACCGGTCCAGCCTCCACCGAGATAGAGGCGGCGGTCGCCAGCGGCCGGTTGGACGAGGCCGAGCAGATGGCCCGGGACCGCCTCGCCGAGCACGGGTCCGTGTACGGCTCGGCCGAGCTGCGCTGCCTGCTCGCGGACACCATGTACTTGACGGGCCGGGGTAACGAGGCGATCTACGAGGCCGAGACTGTGCTGGCGGTGCCGGGCCTACCCCGCCATGTACGCGACCGGGCGACCCTCGTGCATCTGTACGCCACGGCGCGTCTGCGGGGCGCCGGCTGCTCGCGGTCGTTCGCGCAGGAGGTCATCGACGGGGAGGACCGATACGGTCCCGCGGCCAGGACCGCCGCGCTGGTCGCCCTGGCCATCGCCGAGCGTCGCGAGGGCCGGCTCTCCAGCGCGCTGGCTCTGGCGGAAAGTGCCGGACGGCTGGCCGGCGCCGACGCGACGAAGGAACGCCGCTTCGAAGCCTGTCTGACGGCCGCCGCCGTGCTCGTCGACGTCCACCGGCTGGACGAGGCGCAGGCTCTGCTGCGCCAGGCGCGCAAGGACATGTTCGGTCACGGTCAGATGGCCTGGGCGGCGGACGCCTCGGCGCTGGCAGCCCGGCTGGAGCTGCTCGCGGGACGTTTCGACGGCGCGGTCACCGAGGCGAGGAGGGCCCTGGACCTGGCCGGCGCGCTCCACACGCCGTTGTCGGCTGCGGCGGCCGGCGCAGTGCTGGCCGCTGTCGCGCTGCGGCGCGGCGAGCTGCAGGAGGCGGTTCATCACCTCGCGGAGCGGCCTGGGGGAACGGCCGAGGCACGCTTTCGGCACGCTCTGCTGTGCGCACAGGTCGCGGAGGCACGAGATGGGCCGCGCAGCGCGATGACCCTGCTCGCGGGGCTGCCCCATCCGCTGCCGCTCGGCATGGAGGCCGCGGCGGGCCCCTGGATGGTCCGTGTCGCCCTGGCCGCGGACGAGCGGGCGATGGCCGGGTCCGTGGTCGCCGCCGCAGAGGCCCTCGGCCGGGCCAACCATGCGTTTCCCACGCTGGCCGCCGCCGCGGCGCATGCCCGGGGCCTGCTCGACGGGGATCGCGACGCGCTGGCCCTGGCCGCCGGGTCGGCCGAGGACGTGTGGGCGCGGGCCTCTACCGAGGAGGACCTCGGCACGATGCTCGCCGCCGCCGGGCAGCGCGTGGCGGCGGCTCAGAGCCTGGACCGCGCCCTGTGCCTGTATCACGACATCGGTTCCGTGCGGGACTCCGCGCGTATCCGGCAGAGATTGCGCGGCGTGGGAGTACGCCATCGGCACTGGAGCTACGCCGAGCGCCCGGTCTCCGGATGGGAGAGCCTGACCGAAACCGAGCACGGCATCTCGTTGCTGGCGGCGGACGGATGGACCAACCGGCAGATCGCCGAACAGATGTCCATCAGCGTGCACACGGTCGCGTTCCATCTGAGGCACGTCTTCCGCAAGCTGAGCATCAGATCCCGGGTCGAGCTCGCGCGGCTGGCGGCGGAGCGGTCGGGGCCCGTCCCGGTCAGCCGCCCGGGCGCAGGGCGCTGCTGATCCCCCGCTGGCGCGGGGTTACGGCGAATGACTACATACCTGGGGGATGTGGCCGCGAGAAGCCTGGGTGACAGTGGAAAGCGTGGTCATTCAGATTTTCGCCTGAGGCGGGAGAGGAGGGGCCGTGTCCCTCGCGCCATCGGATCCCATCGCAACCAACCTGGAACCGATCGCAAGCTCGCACAGCTACAAGGAGGCGCAGAAGATCGTCGACTACCTGTCCGACCACGGATTCCCCGTGCGCGGAACGCTGATCGTCGGCGTGGGCCTGCGTTCAGTGGAGCAGGTCGTCGCACGCATGACCAATCTGCGAGCCGCCGCCTGGGGTGCGGCGGGCGGAGCCTGGTTCGGACTGCTCATCGGCCTGTTCCTGGCGATCTTCACGACTACGGTCGCAGCAGTGTTTCCCCTGGTGTTGTGGGGGCTGCTGTGGGGTGCGGTCGCGGGAGCGATCTTCGGCCTGATCTCACACATGACGCTGGGCGGTAAGCGGGACTTCGTCTCCGAGAGCGCCCTCGTCGCTGACAGATATGAGGTCCTCGTCGAGTCGGAGCACGCGACCAGAGCTCGTGAACTGCTGCGAGGAATGACCGAATAGAGCCCGAACGGGAGCACAAGGGGGAAGCGAGAAATGGCGAAAGCAGTTGGCATCGATCTCGGCACGACGAACTCGGTGATCGCCGCCACAGAGGACGGCCATCCCACTGTGCTGCCCAACGCGGAAGGCTCGCGGACGACTCCGTCCGTGGTCGCGTTCACTGACCAGGGCGAACGGTTGGTGGGCCAACTGGCCCGCCGCCAGGCCATACTCAACCCGAAAGGAACGATCTACTCCGCCAAACGATTCATCGGCCGTCGCTATGACGAGGTCGCGAGCGAAACCCACGCGGTGTCCTTCGACGTCGTCGAGGGCCCGGAGGGAGCCGTCCGCTTCCAGGTGGGCGACCGGCAGTACGCGCCGGAGGAGGTCTCGGCCCTCGTCCTGAGGAAGCTCGCCGCAGACGCGGCGAAGTACCTCGGTGAGAAGGTGACCGAAGCGGTTATCACCGTTCCGGCATACTTCAACGACGCCCAGCGCCAGGCGACCAAGGACGCGGGACGCATCGCGGGGCTCGAGGTCCTGCGGATCATCAACGAGCCGACGGCAGCGGCGCTCGCGTACGGGCTGGACAAGAAGTCCAACGAGACCGTGCTGGTCTTCGACCTGGGCGGCGGCACCTTCGACGTGAGCATCCTGGACATCGGTGAAGGAGTGGTCGAGGTCCGCGCCACCTCCGGGGACGGGCATCTCGGCGGCGACGACTTCGACCGCCGGATCGTCGACCACCTGGCCGACGAGTTCCACCGGGACCAGGGCATCGACCTGCGCAACGACCCTCAGGCTCTGCAACGCCTGTTCGAGGCGGCCGAGAAGGCCAAGGTCGAGCTGTCCGAGGTGACCCAGACCACGATCAGCCTGCCGTTCGTCACGGCGGACGCCTCGGGACCGAAGCATCTCAACACCACGCTCATGCGGTCCACCTTCGAGCAGATCACGGCCGACCTGGTCGAGCGGTGCGTCACTCCCGTCAAGCAGGCGATGGAGGACGCCAAGCTCAGGCCCGCGGACATCGACGAGGTGATTCTGGTCGGCGGGTCGACCCGGATGCCTGCCGTGCAGAATCTCGTGCGCCGACTGACTGACGGCAAGGAGCCCAACATGACGGTGAACCCGGACGAGGTCGTCGCCATCGGCGCGGCGGTCCAGGCCGGGATCATCAAGGGCGAGGTGCAGGACGTCGTCCTGCTCGACGTCACGCCTCTGTCACTCGGCGTCGAGACCCTCGGCGGGCTCATGACCAAGGTCATCGAGCGCAACACGACGATCCCGGCGCGACGGACCGAGGTCTTCAGCACGGCCGAGGATAATCAGAACGCCGTCGACATCGTCATCCTGCAGGGGGAACGGGAGCGCGCCGCCGACAACCGGGTACTCGGGCGCTTCCGGCTGGAGAACATCCGGCCCGCGCCACGGGGAGTGCCGCAGATCGAGGTCACCTTCGACATCGACGCCAACGGCATACTCAACGTCTCCGCCCGGGACAAGGACACCGGTGCCGAGCAGCGGATCACCATCAGTGAAAGCTCCAACCTGGACAAGCAGGAGATCGAGCGGATGGTCGCCGACGCCGAGCAGCACCGTACTGATGACCTCCGGCTCCGGGAGACCATCGACGCGCGCAACGAGCTGGACTCGGTCGCCTATCAGGTGGAGCGCCGGCTACAGGAGCTGGGTGACGCGGTGCCCGTGCACGAGAAGGCGCGGGGGGAGCAGCTCGTCCAAGACGCCAGGCAGGCGATCAAGGAAGAGGCGCCGGTGGACCGGCTGCGCGTGCTCAGCGGAGAGCTGCAACAGCTCTATCACGGACTCGGGGCCGCCGCGGGCGGCGGGCCGAGCGTGCCGCCGCAGGGCAGGACGGAACAAGCCCCGGCCAGTGACGAGGACGTGATCGACGCCGAATTCACGACCTCGGAGCCCGAGTGACATGAACGAGGACAGATCCGAGACCCAGGACCAGGCCGGCATGGCCACCCCGCGGGGCGAGCAGACGCCCGCGGAGGCAGCCGCGCCCGCGGATACCGAGGCGAAGCTGGCGGAGCTGGAGGACCGCTGGCTGCGGGCGGTCGCGGAGCTGGACAACCTGCGCAAGCGCATCGCACGCGACGCCGAGCGGATCAGGGCTGAAGAGCGGTCCAAGGTGACGGCCGAGTGGCTGCCCGTTCTGGACAACCTGGAGCTCGCGCTGAACCATGCGGTCCGTGACGACGGCGGCGCGGACGCCGTCCTTGAAGGGGTTCGAGCGGTACGGGACCAGGCGGTCACCCTGCTCAACAAGCTCGGCTACCCCCGTCACGACGAAACCGGTGTGCCCTTCGACCCCGCCCGCCATGAGGCGGTGACGACAGTCGAACGAGCGGACGCCGATCCGGGCACCGTGGTGGAGGTGCTCAGGCCCGGCTACGGCGACGACGAGCGGCAGCTCAGGCCGGCGATCGTGGCCGTCGCGAAGAAGGAGGAGTGATGGCCGAACGCCGGGACTTCTACGAGGTGCTCGGCGTCGACCGGAATGCCGACGCCGACGAGATCCAGCGGGCCTACCGCAAGCTCGTGCGCGCCTACCATCCCGACGTCAACAAGGATCCCGGTGCCGAGGACAGGTTCAAGGAGACCTCAGAGGCCTACAGCGTGCTCTCCGATCCCGAGACTCGTCGCCGCTACGACGCGTTCGGACACGATTTCCGCCAGGTGCCGCCCGACGTCGATCCCGCGGACTGGGCCCGCGCACGCAGCCGAGCGGGTGCGCGGGCCGGAGCGGGGGCCGGGGGTGGCCGATGGCGCTCGACCGGCGCCGAGGGCTTCGGCGCGGACGAGGGCATCGACCTGGAAGACCTCCTCGGCGGTATGTTCGGTGGCCGGGGCAGGCGGCAGTGGGGGCCGGTGCCCGGCGCCGACCAGGAGGCGGAGCTGACGCTGACCGTGGAGGAGGCGTATCACGGCGGGCGCCGCAGCATCACGCTTCCCGGAGGCAAGCGGCTGGATGTCACCATCCCGCCCGGGGTCACGAACGGGCAGCGGATCAGGCTCGCCGGCCAGGGCGGGCACGGCAGCGAGGGAGCCCAGCCAGGCGACCTCCACCTGATCGTGCGGATCGCCGACCATCCCCGCTACCGCCTGGAGGGCCGCGACATCTACGCCCCGCTGCCGCTGACTCCCTGGGAGGCGGCCCTCGGCGCCACGGTCACCGTCGACACGCCGGGCGGCGAAGCGAAGGTGAAGGTGCCGGCGGGCACATCCACGGGCCGCCGCCTGCGTCTGAAAGGACGCGGCATGCCTCGTCCGCGCGGAGCCGCAGGCGATTTCTACGCCGAGTCCCGGATCATGGTGCCGCCCAGGCTCACCGGCGAGGAGCGACGCCTGTTCGAACAGCTCGCCGCCGTCTCGCACTTCGACCCCAGGAGGCGCTCATGAGCTACGCGCTCGTCCGCACGGTCCGCCTCGACCTGGACGCCTACGCGCGGGCCACCGGCCTGCACCCCCAGGTGGTGCGCCGGCTGGTGACACTCGGCCTGCTGGAGCCGGTCAAGAACGCCAGGGGGGAGCTGTGCTTCACGCCCGCCCAGGTGACGGCGGCGGCACGCATCCAGCGGTTGCACGAAGGACTGTCCATCAACTACGCCGCGATCGGCGTGGTGATCGACCTCCTCGACCGGATCGGGGAGCTGGAGGCCGCCCTGCGCGACCTCCCACGACCACGCTAGGGGGCTGGAGTGGACCCGAACAGGATGACGCAGAAGTCACAGGAAGCCCTGCACGACGCCCAGACCAAGGCCTTGCGCTTCGGCCACACCGAGGTCGACGGCGAACACCTCCTGCTGGCCCTGCTCGACCAGCCCGAAGGGCTGACGCCCAGGCTGCTGGAGCAGGCCGGCGCCGATCCCGAGCGCCTGCACGCCGACCTGGAGGACGAGCTGTCGCGACGGCCCAAGGTCAGCGGCCCGGGCGCCGCACCCGGCCAGGTGTTCGTCACCCAGCGCCTGTCGCGGCTGCTCGACGCCGCGGACCGGGAGGCACGCCGGCTCAAGGACGAGTACGTCTCCGTCGAGCACCTGCTGCTGGCCCTCATCGAGGAGGGATCCACGACCGCGTCCGGACGTCTCATGCACGGTCAGGGCCTGAGCAGGGACCGGTTCCTGGAGGCGCTGACCGCCGTGCGGGGCAATCAGCGCGTCACCTCGGCCATGCCGGAGGTGGCCTACGAGGCGCTGGAGAAGTACGGGCGCGACCTGGTCGCCGACGCCCGGGCGGACAAGCTCGACCCGGTGATCGGCCGCGACACGGAGATCCGGCGGGTGATCCAGATCCTCTCTCGCAAGACCAAGAACAACCCGGTCCTGATCGGCGATCCCGGAGTCGGCAAGACGGCCGTCGTCGAAGGGCTCGCCCAGCGCATCGTCCGCGGCGATGTCCCCGAGGGACTGCGCGACAAGACGATCTTCAGCCTGGACATGGGTTCCCTCGTGGCCGGCGCCAAGTACCGCGGGGAGTTCGAGGAACGCCTCAAGGCCGTGCTGAACGAGGTGAAGGCGGCCGAGGGGCAGATCCTGCTGTTCGTGGACGAGCTCCACACGGTGGTCGGCGCCGGGGCGACCGAGGGCGCCATGGACGCCGGCAACATGCTCAAGCCCATGCTGGCCCGCGGCGAGCTGCACATGATCGGCGCGACCACGGTAGACGAGTACCGCAAGCACATCGAGAAGGACGCCGCCCTGGAGCGCAGGTTCCAGCCGGTGCTGATCGACGAGCCCACGATCGAGGACACCATCTCGATCCTGCGCGGCCTGCGTGAACGCCTGGAGGTCTTCCACGGCGTGAAAATCCAGGACAGCGCGCTCGTCGCCGCCGTGACGCTGAGCCACCGCTACATCTCCGACCGGTTCCTGCCGGACAAGGCGATCGACCTGGTGGACGAGGCGTGCGCGATGATCCGGACCGAGATCGACTCCATGCCTGCCGAGCTGGACGCGCTGACCAGGCGGGTGATGCGGCTGGAGATCGAGGAAGCCGCGCTGTCCAAGGAGAACGACCCGGCGAGCCGGCAGCGTCTGGACGAGCTGCGCAAGGAACTGGCCGCCACGCGGACCGAGGGCGAGGCGATGCGGGCACAGTGGGAGGCCGAGCGCTCGGCGCTGCGCAAGGTTCAGAGCCTGCGGCAGGAGATCGAGAGCGTACGCAGGGAGGCCGAGCAGGCCGAACGTGATTACAACCTCAACCGCGCCGCCGAGCTGCGCCACGGCAGGCTGCCCGAGCTGGAGCGCCGCCTGAACGCCGAGGAGGAACGGCTGGGTACCCGGCAGAACGGCCACCGGCTGCTGCGCGAGGTGGTGACCGAAGAGGAGATCGCGGACATCGTCTCCCGCTGGACCGGCATCCCGATGGCACGGCTGCAGGAAGCCGAGCGGGACAAGCTGCTCAAACTCGACCAGATCCTGCACGAGCGCGTCGTCGGCCAGGAGGAGGCCGTGCGGCTCGTGGCCGACGCCATCATCCGTGCCCGCTCGGGCATCAAGGACCCCAAGCGTCCCATTGGATCGTTCCTCTTCCTCGGGCCGACCGGCGTCGGCAAGACCGAGCTGGCGAGGTCTCTCGCGGAGGCTTTGTTCGACACCGAGGACAACATGGTCCGTATCGACATGAGCGAGTACCAGGAGCGCCACACGGTCAGCCGCCTGGTCGGGGCGCCTCCCGGCTACGTCGGCTACGAAGAGGGCGGACAGCTCACGGAGGCGGTGCGGCGCAAGCCGTACTCGGTGGTGCTGTTCGACGAGATCGAGAAGGCGCACGCGGACGTCTTCAACACGCTGTTGCAGGTCCTGGACGACGGCCGGCTGACGGACGCGCAGGGCCGCACGGTCGACTTCCGCAACACCGTGATCATCATGACCTCGAACATCGGCTCCCAGCATCTTCTCGACGGGATCACCTCCGACGGTGAGATCAAGCCCGAGGCCCGCGACGGCGTGATGGCAGAGCTGCGCCGGCACTTCCGGCCCGAGTTCCTCAACAGGATCGACGACATCGTGCTGTTCAAGCCGCTGACCGAGGCGGAGATCGAGCAGATCGTCGACCTGATGTTCACCGACATCAGGCAGCGGCTGGCCGACCGGCGGCTCACCTTGGAGGTCTCCGAGGAGGCCCGCAAGCTCATCGCCAATCAGGGGTACGACCCCGTCTACGGCGCCCGGCCGCTGCGCCGGTTCATCGCCCGCGAGGTCGAGACCAGAATCGGACGGGCTCTGCTCGCGGGAGACGTCCCCGACGGCTCGACCATCGTGGTCGGCGCTGACAAGGGCGAGCTGAACGTCACTTTCTACGCCCCGGAGGGCTGACATGTACACTGCGCGCTGCGCGAACTGCGGGAGGCCGAACCGGGTTCCAGACGCCGCCTCGGGAACGCCCCGCTGCGGCAACTGTCACCAACCGTTGCCGTGGATCGCCGAGGCGGGCGACGACACTTTCGCGGAAGTCGCCCAACGAGCCGATCTGCCGGTCCTCGTCGACTTTTGGGCGGAATGGTGCGGGCCGTGCCGGATGGTCACGCCCGCGCTCGAACAAGTCGCCCAAGAGCTGGCGGGACGCGTGAAGCTCGTCAAGGTCGATGTGGACCGGTCCCCGGCCCTCTCGCAACGCTTCACCATCACGGGTGTCCCGGCGCTCATGATGCTCAACGAGGGCCGCGTCGTGGCGCAGCGCGTCGGCGCGGCCCCGGCGCCCCAACTGCGCGAATGGGTTGAGGACACACTGAGGGCGCCGTCATGACGCGGTCGCCGGCCACCCTGCCCGAGACACCGGACCTGTGCGGCGCCTATCCCCGGCTCGATGAGCAGCGGATCGCGAACCTGTCGCAGTGCGGCGAGCGCAGGCCCGTGCCGCCCGGCGAGGTCCTCTACCGGGAAGGCGAGCCGATCGGCGAGTTCATCGTGATCCTGCGCGGCACGGTGGCCATGGTGGAGGGGTATCGCGGCGAGGAGGAACGCACGATCGCCGTCCACGGCCCCGGGCGTTTCCTCGGCGAGCTGGGCCTGCTCACCGGCCAGGCCGGGTTCCTCACCGCAGTCGTGCGGGAGGCAGGCGAGATCCTGGCCGTCGGCGCCGACCAGGTGCGCGAGCTGGTGGCCGGTGACCCGGCGTTCGGGGACCTCATCCTGCGGGCCTACCTGACCCGCCGTAGTCTGCTGATCGGCATGGACGCCGGGTTCCGCATCATCGGCTCGCGCTACTCGCCCGACGCCCGCCGGCTGCGTGAGTTCGCCGCCCGCAACAGGCTTCCGCACCGATGGATCGATGTGGAGGAGGATGAGGAGGCGGAGGCGCTGCTGCGCCAGCTCGGCATCTCCCCGCAGGAGACGCCGGTCGTGATCTGGCGCGGAGACCAGGTGCTGCGCAACCCGACCGTGGCCATGCTGGCCAAGGCCATCGGCCTGCCCGTACCACGGCCCGGCGACGGCGTGTGCGATCTGATCATCGTGGGCGCGGGCCCCGCGGGCCTGGCAGCGAGCGTATACGGGGCTTCGGAGGGCCTGGCCACCATCGTGCTCGACGCGGTCGCCGCGGGCGGCCAGGCGAGCACCTCCTCCCGCATCGACAACTACCTCGGCTTCCCGTCGGGCATCTCGGGCGCCGAGCTCGCTGAACGCGCCGTTCTTCAGGCGATCAAGTTCGGGGCCCGGCTGACCGTACCGGCCGAGGCGTGCGGACTGGAGGCCGAGGATGGCCACTACAGCGTGCTCGTCGAAGACGGGCCTGCCGTGCAGGGTCACGCGGTGCTCATCGCCACCGGCGCTCGCTACCGCAAACTCGACGTTCCCGACCTGGAGAAGTACGAAAGCTGCGGCGTCTACTACGCGGCGACGCCGTTCGAGCTGCGCATGTGCCGGCAGGCGCAGGTGGTCATCGTCGGCGGTGGCAACTCCGCAGGCCAGGCGGCACTTTACCTGTCCAGGAACGCCTCGTCAGTGCGCATGCTCGTCCGCGGCGGGGATCTCAGCGAGAGCATGTCCCGCTACCTCATCGACGCGATCAACCGGACGCCCGGCATCGAGATCATGTTCCACACCGAGGTACGCGAACTGCTCGGGGACGGCTCCCTGCGGGCCGTCCGCGCCCAGAACAACCAGACGGGGCACCCCGTCGAGATCGAGACCAACGCGCTGTTCGTGTTCATCGGCGCGGATCCGCACACTGGCTGGCTGGCGGGCGCCGTCGAGCTGGACGACCGGGGCTTCGTCACCACGGGTAGCGGCTCGTCTCACTGGGAGGCCCTTCCCCTTGAGACCGGGCGGCCGGGCGTGTTCGCCGCCGGGGACGCTCGTAGCGGGTCGGTCAAACGGGTCGCGTCCGCGGTCGGGGAGGGCGCCATGGCCGTACGCCTGCTGCACGAAAGATTCTCCATGACAGGGCATCGACAGCAAGGACGGTGATCCAGATGTCAGTGATCGCGGTTTCCAGGTTCGAGCACTTCTTCCGCGCCGCTGCGGGGCTGGACGTGGACAAGTCCGACCTCAAGCGATACAGCGACTTCATCAACCGGAAGCTGTACGACATGCTCGTCGTCGCCGAGGCCTGCGCGAAGTCGAACCGGCGCGACATCATCCAGCCCTGGGACCTGCCCATCACCAAAGGACTGCAGGAGAGCATGCACGACTTCCGGGATCTGGACGAGGAACTGGATCTGGCATCGATCCTGGCGGACCTCGCGGCGCTGCCTCCGCTGGATCTGTCGCTCAGCGAAGAAGCCGAGGCCCGGCTTCCGGCCGTGGCGGGTGGACTCTCCGTGGCGCTCGCCAGGGCGATCAGAGCCATCGAGCCTGACCGCAAGAATCCGGCGAGCAGGGAGTGGACACGCACAATCCGGGTCTTCGACCTGCTGCTGTGACGAGATTCGGCGTGTTGCTGGTGCCTCTGCTCGCCACGCGGTCGGATGGTGGCTGCTCGGGCACGGGCAGGCCTGGCCCACTCCACGGGGAGGATGGGCCCCGGCGCCATGGGCAGTAGGTGCGTTCGAGAAGGGAGGACGCCATGCGTCACAACGGTTTGCGTACCGCGGTGCTGCTCGGCGCTCTGTCCGCTCTGATCATCCTGGTGGGGTGGTGGCTCGGCGGCAGCACCGGAATCCAGATCGCCGTCCTGGTCGCGCTCGTCAGCAACGGCGTCGCCTACTTCTTCTCCGACAAGATCGCGCTGTCGGCGATGCATGCACGGCCTGTCGGCCCCGGTGACCGGCCCGCGCTGCATCAGATGGTCCGCGAACTGGCGGAGGAGGCGCGCCAGCCCATGCCCCGGCTGTACGTCTCGCCGGTCCTGCAGCCGAACGCGTTCGCCACCGGGCGCAATCCCCGTCATGCCGCGGTGTGCGTGACCCACGGGATCACCCAGTTGCTGAACGAACGCGAGCTGCGCGCGGTCCTCGGGCACGAACTGTCGCACGTCTACAACCGCGACATTCTGATCTCCTCCGTGGCGGGCGCCCTGGCCACGATGGTCACCTACCTGGCCTACATGGCCGGCTTCTTCGGAGGGGGAGACGATGACGAGGGCCCAGGCTTCCTCGGGGCCCTCCTGATGATGGTCCTCGGGCCGGTGGCGGCCGCGGTGATCCAGATGGCCATCTCCCGGGCGCGGGAGTATCAGGCTGACGAGTCCGGCGCCCGGCTGACCCGTGACCCGATCGGGCTGGCCAGTGCGCTACGGAAGATCGATGCGGGCACTCGGCGACTGCCGTTGCCGGAAACCGGCCGGCTCGCCTCGGCCTCGCACCTCATGATCGCCAACCCGTTCCGCGGCGGAGGCATCGGGAGGCTCTTCTCCACCCACCCACCGATCGCCGACCGGATCGCACGGCTGGAGGCCATGGCGGGACATCGCCGCTGATCTGGGCTCGCGGCCGGCGGGCAGGGTGAGGGCAAGGTCAGCGACATCGATCGTGCGATGGACATGTACGTCGAGGTGCGGTGCCCGTCCGAGCGGTGCGGACGGGCCCTGGCCCAGGGCGGAAGCTACGTGTCCTGCTCGTCCCGCCAGCCGCCGGGTTCGGGATGGTAGCCGTAAGCGGCGGCCCGCACCGTGTCCTCATCCTCCAGCCCGGAGCCGATCGTGCCGCCGACGGTGGCCAGCGAGCTGATGATCCAGGCCAGGTTCAGATAGTCGATGAGATCGACCGGCCGCTGCAGGTTCCGTTCCAGCACGGATGTGTCGATCAGCAGCGCCGCGGCAAGTGTCGTTCCGGCGAACAGCACCAGATAAGACACCGCGGCGGCCAGGGTGAGGGTAAGGATTGTGCCCAGGTTGAACAGCCGGGCCAGCTCAGCCGGTGTCTCCCGGCCCGGTTTCTCCCACAGGTCGTGCGCGACGATCAGCCAGGTCACCAGCGCGGTCAGTCCGAGAAACATGACCACGGTGAGGCGGAGTCCGCCGAGCGCGTCACCCATTTCCCAGATGGTGTTGGTGGTGAGCGCGAACGCGGCCGTGGCGAAGGCGCCGGCCAGGAGTTTGGACAGGCCCAGCAGGGCGCGCCCCGGGCGGTTGGCCCGGATCATTCCGGTCAGCAGTCGCACCCGGCCGGCCAGCCGCGAGGCGACGTAGCTCAGTTCTCCGGCATCGGCCTCGCCGACCACCCGGTGAATGGCGGCGACCTGGCCGGCCAGGTCGGCCGGTGCCCGGCCGGCCGACGGCACCCGCTCCTCGGAAGCGTCAGCGAGCAGCCGGCCCACGAGATCCGGGACGGCAGCGCGGAGCGCTCGAAGCTGGCGCAGCCCCAGCGCGGGCAAGGACACCGCCGCGACTCGGCGCCGGGCGGACGTCTGCGCCACCAGCGGCACCCGCTCGGTGTGTAGCGGCAGGTCGGTCAGGCAGATCGCGACATCCCACCGGGCCTCGGCCCGTCGCCGGGCGAGATCGTCGAGCAGCGCCTCGACGCCGCCGTCGCGGCGCGGAGCCACTTCACCCCAGCCCACCCGGACGGTCCACCGCACCCGCGGGTCCACCCGCTCGGCGAGCCGATCGGCCAGCTCGGCGCCGAGCCGCGCGACCACCTGCGCCGGATAGTCCGGCGGTGTCGCCACGAGTCCGACGACGATCTCCGGCCGATGCGGCTCACTGACGGCCATAGGCGCTCCTCGCGGTAGCCGAGCGAAATCCCGCCAGCGACTACCCAACGTGAGGTGACACATGCGAGCCGTATCGGTCCATGCTTGAGCACCCTGGTCCCGTCGGGGTCGCCTGTGGGACCGTTGAGCCGGCGACGCGGCCGGGAAGGGCGCCGTCGCATGTGCCGCCCCCTAGGTGGCGCCGTCCCCATGGCCCTCGCGCTATCAGATCATCGTTGCGAACCCTCTGTCGTGTAACGGTGCGTGCCCGTCTGGCCGCTGAAGGCGTCCGGCTGTGGGTTGAGGGGGTTTCCAGGGGTATCGGCCTGGGGGCCGCCCGTGGGGAGGGGCATCTGCGACGGGGAGACGTCATGAAGGCAGCGGTGTACGAGGGGCCACGGCAGGTCAGGGTCAGGGAGGTGCCGGACGCGCGGATCGAGCGGCCGACCGACGTCCTGGTGCGGATCACGTCCGCGAACGTCTGCGGCTCTGGCCTGCACATGCACGAGGGCCGGACCGACTTCGAGCCCGGCCGCGGGTTCGGGCGCGAGAACCTGGGTCAGGTGGTCGAGGTCGGCGCCGGGGCCGACAAGGTCCAGGTGGGCGACTGGGTCGCCCTGCTGGCCGGCGTGCAGCCCGGCGACCAGACGGTCACCTACGCCGCGGGCCCGGTCGTGCTGATGGCCGCCCGCTCGGCGACCATCAGAGGGGCGAGCAAGGTGATGGTCGCCGACCGGCGCCCGCACCGTCGTGGTCTCCATTGCCAGCGGCGAGATCCAGGCGCGCGACCACGACCTCGAAGACGCCGGCACCTTCACGGTGGACCGGCTGGTCGGCGAGGTGTCGGTCGACGGCTACGACGCGCTGCTCCTGCCGGGCGGGACGGTGAACCCGTTCCCTCGGATTCCAGGGCATAGGTTCCGTATCTGGTCAGATATCTCCATTGATACGCCCAGGTCGAGGCGCGCCGATCCGGAGGAGCTCGATGTGAAGACAGGCCGAGAACGAGGAAACGGCAGAGGAAGCGCCGGTGACAGACCTCACGCGGGGCGTGGCGTTCAGCCGCGTGCTCTTCGCGATCGTCATCACGCAGCTGGTGCCTGACTGAAGGCGCCGCGCTCCCTGCCTGTCGAGCGATTCGCGCACTTCGCGAAGCATTTAGGCATATGCGAGTCCGGGCTGGCTCTCCTCGATGTCTGTTTCGTGAGACGAGCCGCTCTCGATTCCGCCTGGCGTGCTTGTATCTGAACCGGGGACTTGCTGACGAAGCCCTGGACGCCGAGCTTGAGCGCCTCGTGGAGCACCCCGGGTCTGGCATGGCGGGTCAGCATGAGGATTGTTTGGTCCGGCCGCGCCCGATGGATCTTCGCGACGGCGCCGAGCCCGTCCATACCGGGCACCTCCAGATCGATGACGAGCACGTCGGGCCGGTGCAGCAGTGCTGTCCGCACGGCCGCCTCGCCGTCTCCCGCTTCGGCGAGTACGGTGATCTCGCCCTCGAGCGGGAGCAGTGCCGCCAGCGCCTTGCGGAGGAGGGGGTGGGCCCCGCCTTCTGGAATCCCGTGCCGAGATCCAGCTTGAGCGGGGCGACGAAGCGTCGCTCGTCCTCAAGACGCAGGCAGGTGACCACGGCGAAGACAGCGTCCTTGATCCTCCTGTTTCCGCCGATGGCGCTTTGCAGGATCTCGGCGAGCCGGGGCGACGTCTCGACCAGTTCGGCCTCGCCACGGGTGAGCGCGTCGCCAAGCGCGACCGCCGTGTCCGGGCCGGTGTCGCGCACCTCGGCCGAGCGAAGCCGCGGGTCGTCCAGCATTTGGGCGATGTCGGTGTTGAGGTAGTCGCGGAAGCCCGCGACGTCGTTCGTCCAGGTCATGGGGCGTCTGGACAGGCGGAACTGCGAGCCGAAGAGATGCAGGATCACGTCCCACACCAGGATGCCCGCTTCTCTGGGCGGCTCGGGCCCGCGCATCCGCGGGATGCCACGAGAGATGGTCATTGTCATGACCCCACGCTGAGTGCCCTGCCGCCGACCGTCCACGGGCCTTGTCCTCTGATCTCCCTGCCTTCAGTCCTGGTCACTCGGGAGCGCGGCGGTGGCGTAGGCGTGGCGAGGCACGTCACCGGACGAGGTCCGCCCCTGACCGACACCTCGGCAACGGACGTGAACGAGTGACGACCGGAAGGTGGTGCGGGACCTTCGCCCCTGTCGTCATGGGGAGAGGAGGAGACACGGTGGAGGGTGGCCCGCCTGGTGGCCGCCTTCGTCTCCAGCCTCTTGGGAGGGGCTGTCATGTCCGAACGTTCGGAAGTGTCCTTCGACTCCAGCGGCGTGAACTGCGCCGCCGACCTCTACCTGCCCGCCGAGGCCGCTACGGGGCCGGTGCCGTGCGTGGTGATGGGCCACGGCGGCAGCGGCACCAAGCGGCTCGGCCTGCCCGCCTACGCCGCCAAGTTCGCCGGCGGCGGGATCGCGGCGCTGGTTTTCGACTACCGCGGTTTCGGTGCCAGCGACGGCGAGCCGCGGCAGGTCATCGATGTGGCCGCGCAACGCGACGACTACCGGGCGGCCATCGCCTGCGCCCGCGGCCTGCCCCAGATCGATCCCCAGCGGGTGGCGATCTGGGGCACCTCACTCAGTGGCGGGCACGTGCTCGCCGTCGCCGCCTCCGACCCGGCCGTCGCGGCGGTGGTGTCGCAGGTACCGATGATCGACGGTATGCACCGCGGACGTACCCTGCGCCAGCGGCTGAACTGGCAGGTCACCGCGCGCACGCTGGGATTCACCCTCGCGGCGCTGCGCGACCTGCGGCGAGCCCGGCGCGGCGAGCCACCACTGTACGTGCCGGTCGTCGCCCCGCCCGGGCAGGTGGCCGTCTTCACCGAACCCGACGCCGAGGCGACCTTCGAGGCGCTCGGCGGCGAGGCGTGCGGCTGGCGCAACCGGCTCGCCCCCCGCTTCGTCTTCGCACTGCCCGCCTACGTCAGGGGCACCGCCGAACGCCTGGCCATGCCGCTGCTCATGATCGTGGCCGACCACGACCTGCAGGCCTCGCCCCGCTTCGCCGCCGCCATCGCCTCCCGGGCCCCGTACGCCGACATCCGGCACCATCCCCTCGGCCACTTCGACGTCTACACCGGGCGCCCGTTCGAGGAGATCAGTGACCTGCAACTGGCCTTCCTGCGCACCCACCTGCTCGCCGCCGCCCCGAGTGCGGCGGGCGCGGCTGCCAGAGCCTGAGGAGGAACGATGCGCGTCGTACGCACGACGACCATTCATCGCCGGCCGCAGGACGTCTTCACCTGGATCGAGGACCCGCGGCTGGCCACCCGCTGGCAACCTGAGGTGGCCGAGTACGAGATCACCGAGCAGCGGCCGGAGGTCCTGGGCACCGAGTTCCGCGAGGTCCTGCGCGGCCGGGGCGGCCGGGGCGGCAGCGTGGAGCTGCGCGGCCGGGTCACCGCCTACACCCCGGACCACCGGATGGACTTCGACCTGGACGGCCCTCGGCCCCACGTCCACACCTCCTTCACGCTGACGCCGGTGCCCGAAGGGACCGAGCTCCGGGTGGAACTCGATCTGACGGTCAGTGCGTGGCTGGCTCCCGCGGTGCGTGGCCGGGTGTCCCGGCGGCTGGAGGCCGAGTTGCGGCTTCTGCGCACCTTGTGCGAGCAGGACGGCGAAGATCAGCGCGCGAACCCTCACCAGCCGGACTCCTTCCGAACCGGACCGCCGACGAGCTCAAGGAAGCAGGTGCGAGGATGAAGTTCCTGTTCAACGACGAGTCGTTCTCCTACGAGGCGCTGCGCACCGCCGGTCATGCCTCTTACGGCGGCGCGGAACTCGGCGAGGTGCTGGCCACCTGCCGCGACATCCCCGACGGCGACGAGGAGGCGTGGTGCCGGTCGTGGACGGCCACGGCCGAGCGGGTGCACCGGATCGGGCGGCGAGCCCTGGCGGACGGCCATCGCCTCAGCGCGCGGGAGGCGTTCCTGCGCGCGTCCAACTACTACCGCGCGGCCGACTTCTACCGGCGGCTGGACCCGGACGGCGACGCCGAGTCGGCCCGCCTGGCCAGGCTGTCCAAGGAGGCGTTCGCGGCGGCGGCCGGGCTGTTCGACACCCCGGTCATCCCGCAGGACATCCCGTACGAGGGCACCGCCCTGCCGGGCTACCTCTACCTGACCGACGACTCCGGCCGCCCCCGGCCGGCCATCATCTACCACGGCGGGTTCGACTCCACCCTGGAGGAGACGTACTTCTTCCTCGTCGCCGGCGCGCTGCGGCGCGGATACAACGTGCTCGCCTTCGAGGGGCCCGGCCAGGGCTCCGCCCGCCGTGACCGGGGCCTGGTGTTCCGGCCCGACTGGGAGAAGGTGGTGACCCCGGTGATCGACCACGCCCTCGCCGTCCCCCAGTTCGACCCCACGCGCCTGGTCCTGGCCGGGACGAGCCTGGGCGGCTACCTGGCCGCCCGCGCCGCCGCCTTCGAACCCCGCCTGACCGCCCTCGTGCTGCACGACGGTGTCCACAGCTTCCACGCGCCGTACCGGGACGCGCTGCCGCCGTTCCTGTACCGGTGGGTGATGGACGGCCGCGACGACGTGGCCGAACCCGCGCTGGAGCTGCTGGCGGCGCTCAGCACCCTGGCCCGCTGGGGCCTGCGCAACGGCATGTGGACCTTCGGCGCCCGCTCCGCCGCCGAGTACATCCGGATGACCGCCGCGTACACGCTGGACGACGTCGCCGGCCGGATCACCTGCCCGACCCTGGTGATCGAGGCCGAGAACGACCTGTTCTTCCCCGGGCAGCCGCGACGCGTCCACGACGCCCTGCGCTGCGAGAGGGAACTGATGGTCTTCGCTGGGAAGGACGGCGGCGGCGAGCACTGCCAGCAGGGCGCCTCGACGCTGTTCCACCAGCGGCTCTTCGACTGGCTCGATCCCCGGCTCGGAGCCGGGAGGTCAGTCTCCTGAAGATCCCGTTGATCGCGCGAGGTGAGAGGGCCGCAGGGCCTGCTGGAGGAAGCGGGCCTGCGCGTCGCTGATCGGCCCGAAGTGCGGGGCGAGGTAGACGTCGAAATGCCCGAGCGGGTAACGCAGCACGGTGGCGTCGGCCATCCTGGCCGCCAGGCGATCGGCGAACTCGCTGGACCCTTCCGTGTCGTGCTCGGCCAGGCACATCAGGACGGGCATCGTGAGGCGGTCCGCGGTGCCGGCGCGGTAGCGGGGCAGGGTGAACATCGCCCTAGGCGCGATCGCGTTGCGCCAGCCGGTCGCCTCGCCGCCCGAGCCCAGGAGCGCGGCTCTGGCCGCCGCGTCGGTGAACACGGCGAGCCGCCACGGGTCAGCGACGACCGGGACGAGCAGCGGCGGGCGGCCGCGGCGGGCGCGCCCGGTGTCACGGATGGCGGCGATGGTGAACCGTAGGAGCCGGACGACCTTCTCCGGCGTCAGCGCCCGGCGCAACCGGCCGCGCTGCCGGGCGTCGATGAAGGGGACCTGGCTGACCACGGCGGCCACCCGGGGGTCGTCGGCCGCGACGTCCAGCACGTGCCCGCCGCTGTAGGAGGTGCCCCACAGGGCGACGCGGTCCGGGTCGATGCCGGGCTGGGCACGCGCGTACCGGATGGCGGCTCGGTAGTCCTCGCGCTGTGCTCCGGTGTCGATCACCTGACGGGGCCGGCCTTCGCTGGCGCCCCAGCCTCGGTAGTCGAAGGCGAGTACGGCCATCCCGCAGGCGGTGAACTTCGCGGCGTAGGCGGGCAGGGCCAGACGCTTGGTCCCGCTGGCCCCGTGCCCCATGACCACGCAGGGCACCGGTCCCTGGGCGTGGTCCGGCCAGTACAGGTCTGCCGCGCAGCGCACGCCGCCGGAGTCGAAGAAGACTTCTTTCCGGGGGGACATGGCAACCTCCTCAGGTTCCCGCCGCTGTCCCCACCTGTCTAGATGGTCACGCGGGCGAGGGGCAGGGCCGGACGTCATCAGAGCAGAGCCGGAGGTCACATGACCGCGCGCGCCCCACAGGCCGGCACCCGGCAGGTTGGAGAGGCGTAGGTCACCGGACGCGGAAGAACAGGTCATCAGGGGAGTTCCGCAGGACCTTCGACACCTACCCGGACGGCTGTGGTCAGCGAGGTCGGGAGGAGATCGAAGGAGCACGACCGGTCATCCTGCCGCACTGGCTCCCTCTGGAGTCGAAGCCTGCCTACAAGACAAGCCCTGCAAGGCCGTGACCTGGAGGGAGGAAAGTATCGGCGGGCGCAGCCGTTCGCAGAACGTCGCGACGCGGCCAGGGAAGGCGTCCCCCTCGGCTTCGACGGCGATCGGGACGCCTTCTCCGGCCGCGCCCGTCACCAGCGCGCCAGCGCTGTCAGCAGCGGTGAGGAAGAACGGGTGCGGCCCAGCCCCACCGAGACGTTCGCCGAGGGCTGGGCCGATATCCGGTCGCGAGGTTACGCGCTGGTGCAGGTGTATCCGGATGGCAGGGCCGTGTTGCCGCCGGGGCGGCTGGCCTGGAAGCCGAAGCTGGTGGTGGCTCCGGGGGCCAACGTGCCGTTGAAGCTCACGCTCTTGGCCGTGACGGTCTGCCCGCTGGTGGTGACGGTGGCGTTCCACGAGCCGGTCAGCGTGTGCCCGGCCGGGAGCGTGAACGTGACCGTCCAATTGGTGATCGTCGAGGTACTGGTATTGGTGATGGTCAGCGGCTGGATCACATAGCCGGTGCCCCACTGGGTCTGCACGGTCGGCGTCGCCGAGCAGGTTCCGGTGGTGGTGCCGCTGGTGGTGACCTGGACGGTGTCGGACACCGGCGAGAGGTTGCCGGCGGCGTCCCGCGCGCGGACCTGGTAACGGTAGGTGGTGCTCGGGGTCAGGCCCGTGTCGCTGTACGAGGTCGTGGCCGAGGTGCCGACCTGGGCGAAGGTGCCGCCGGTGGCCCCGGGTGCGCGCAGGATGTCATAGCCGGCGACCCCCACGTCGTCAGTGGAGGCGGCCCAGGACAGATTGGTGCCGCCGGCGGTGGTGCCGGAGGCCGCCAGCCCGCCCGGGGCGGTGGGTGGCGTGGTGTCGCCGCCGGTGGAGGTCGTGGTGAACGTGACGAACGCGGAGTTGGCCGACAGGTTGCCCGCGCCGTCGCGTGCTCGTACGTAGACCTGGTATTCGGTGTCGGCGGTCAGCCCGGTCAGGGTGATCGAGTTGGTGGTGGACTGGCCGAGCAGCGGGTCGGTGGTGCCCGTTACCCGGTAGACGTTGTACCCCGCCAGGCCGGAGCCGCCCTGGTCGGTGGATGCCGTCCAGGTCAGGGTGGCGCTGGTGGCGGTCACGTTGGAGACGGCGGGAGTGCCCGGAGAGGTCGGCGGAGTGGTGTCGTTCGTGCTCTGGAACTGGCTGAAGAAGTTCCACACCACTGCCTTGGTCCACGTACGTGCGCCGTCGTCAGCGGTGGACCCGTCCACTGGACCAGGGGTGTGACCCCCGTCGAACGCCGCCCACACGACCGGGTATCCGGATCGGCATCCCGAGTAGGCGGTGACGACGTGCGTCAGGCTGCCCTGTGCCGGCTCGGGCGGATTTTGGGGAGTGCACCCGTTGTTCCTGACGAACGTGTCGCGCAGCGACCGGCCCAGCGAGATGTTGAGTACGTTGTCCCTGAGGCCGTGGAGCCCGATGTAGGCGATGGGCTGGGTGCCGCCGCTGCATCCGCTGAGCTGTGCGCCGGAGTAGACCGCGACCGCGCGGAAGACCGTCGCCCGGGCGCAGGCCAGGGCGTAACTCATGCCGCCGCCGTAGCTGAAGCCTCCGGCGAACCGCTGCGTGGTGTCGACGCACAGGTCTGCTTCGATCAGCCTGAGCATGTCGTCGACGAAGGTCAGGTCTTCGCCACCGGAGTTGGCCCAGCCGTTGTTCAGGCCCTGGGGGGCGACGAAGATCGCGGTGTTGTTCGCCAGTTGCCTGAGCCCGTAGTAAGACCAGGTGAATCCGCTGCTCCCGCCCGTGTCGACGTCGTTGGCGGTGCCGTTGAGCCAGTGGAAGCCGAAGATCAACCGGTAGGGGTTGTTGTTGTTGTAGTTGTCGGGAATTCTCAAGATGAAGGAACGAGTCCGGCCGCTGCTCTGAATCGACTGCGCACCACTTCTGAGCGTTGGGGTCTTGCCGCATCCTGCCGTCGCCGCGGCGGCACTCGCCGCGCGTGACGTGGTTTCGCTGCTGCTCAGCGCCGTACCACCGGTGGCCGTCACGAGAAGCGCCGCGACCGTGACAGCGGCGAAGATGGATCTACCCCGTAACATCACTCACCTGCCTGTGGCTCCGCCGAGAAGGGCGGTGCCAGGGCCTCGGATAGCGTCGACATGAGGTTGATCAGTCCTCTCATCCGTGCGGAGCTGGTGGTGGTCGGAAGGCGTGACGGACCATCGTGTTATCGCTAACATCGCTCTCGCGCCGGTCCTCCGCCGAAGGGTGGTGGTGCGACGGAGCAAATCCGAGGCGGCCAGGTGCCGTCAAGGCGCGGCC